>JAZNVY010000056.1:0-14467 GCA_045593105.1 Eubacteriales bacterium | reverse complement strand
CGGTTATAAAGCGCCGATCTTACGATCAGCATCCGCAAAAGTGCCAGCAATGCCAAAAAGACAAAGCCGACCAACGTACGGAAAAAGGGCGTATTATAATAATATTCCGTTTTAAAGGTGAGGCGGAACAGCAAAAGAATGATCAAAAATACCGCCACCGCCACAATGATCCCTAAGAAAAACATTCCCCAGTGAACTTTGGTCTTCTGCTTTTTCTTTAAATACAGATAAACCCCGGAAAATCCCACGGCAAGCAAAAGAATTGCCGCAAAGTAATACCAAAGGAGTGCGGTCATACGGATCCCTCCTTTTTCTTTTTAAAGGGTAGGGGTAGCGTTACATAGGCGATGATTAAATTGAATACCAGCACCGCCACCACACAGCCGTACGTGATATAAACATTAGAAAAGATCAGCATAACGGCAAAAAGGGCGAAGTAGGAAAGCGCGATTGCTGCACCGGCATAGCGTTGCTTCTCCAGCGCCATCCGATATCCCACAGCCGAAACAAGAATATAGATCCCGCCGCTCATCAGCATTAAAAGTCCAAATGCCATGGATTGACTCATATCCAGCTCACCCAGGAAGATCAATCCAAAGATCAAAAGATTTTGCGCCAAGATAAAGCCGCTACCGAAGGCAAGGCCGGCTTCTTCTTTATGCTCTGATTTTATAGCACTATCAAAGCTGATCGCCTTGAGCACCTCCGAAAGCAGCCAAAAAAGGAGCAATACGACGGCACCGCCTATATAAATATAAGAGTTTGCATCTGCCTCAGCGGAAATGCTGACGCCGGTTAAAAAGACCTGTGCAAAGACCAGAAGTAAAACTGCTACTGCCGCCAGTACCACGAAGAAGGTACCGAACCCATAAAGAGCAGATTTAAAGGAGATCTCCTTTTTCTTTTTGGAGAAAAAGAGGGTCAGCAGTACGCCTGCCGGGATGATTGCACCCATCAAAAGCGCCGGCCAGATATAGGCTAGATTATTCAAAACGTTTACTGTTCCATTCATTATTTTAGTCCTGCTTTATCGTTAATTTAGCTGCCGAAAGGGTATTGCGAAGCAGCATGGTAATGGTCATGGGGCCGACGCCACCGGGAACGGGGGTAATATAAGAGGCTTTGTCAAAGCAAGAATCGAAATCCACGTCGCCGCAAAGCTTGCCGTTCTCATCCCGATCCATGCCGACGTCGATGACGACAGCGCCTTCCTTGATCATATCACCGGTAATAAACTTTGCTTTACCGATGGCCACGACCAGGATATCGGCTGCAGCAGTCTTTTCTGCCAAATTTTTCGTCTTAGAATGGCAGATCTGCACCGTACCGTTGGCATGGAGCAGCAGCATTGCCTGAGGCTTGCCCACAATATTGCTCCGCCCCACTACGACACAATCCTTGCCTGCGACCTCAATACCGCTGTATTCCAGCAGTTTCATAACACCGGCCGGTGTGCAGGGCAGAAAATCATACTGCCCCAGCATGATCTTTCCCACGTTCTGAATATGAAATGCATCAACATCCTTTTTCGGTTCGATTGCCGCAATGACTTTATTTTCATCCAGATGCTTTGGCAAAGGAAGCTGAACCAAAATGCCATGGATCGCCGGATCGGCGTTCAATTTTTGAATCAGCGCCAGCAGTTCCTCTTCTGCGGCATCCGCAGAAAGTTCATAGTTTTCCGAATAAAAACCGACTTCCGCGCAAGCTTTGATCTTATTGCGCACATAGACCTGAGAGGCACTGTCCTCCCCTACGGTGATCACCGCAAGACCGGGTCGAACCCCTTGGGCGATCAGCCTTTCCGTTTCTTCACGAATCTCGCCGCGTACCTGCTGAGCGATAGCTTTTCCGTCAATGATCTTCGCCAATTTCTTCTTCCTCCGTTTGTTTGATTTCCTCCGCTTGTGGCTGCTCTTCCTCCGTCTCGACTGCATAATCGAATTGCGGTTCATAGCTCGGTTTCTCATCCTTTTTTGCCATCGCTCTTTGGATCATAAAACGCTGAGGCTTCCGGACGCGAATCAGGATGATCAGCGCAATGGCAACCACCGCCGCAAAAGCCGCCAAAACCAAATTGATCCGCAAGCCAAAGATATGGAGATTATACGTGCCATCGCGCAGATTCTCCATCCAGGCACGGCCAATTCCATACCAAGCGGTATACATTAAAAAGAGTTCGCCCCTAAATTTTCTGGAATCCATATAAGCCACGATGAACAAAAGGCCCAAGAGGTTCCAAAGAGATTCATAGAGGAACAAGGGGTGGACGTATTCCGCAATGCAATCAACGCCGACACCCATTCGCCAAGGAAGGTCGGTCTGAACACCGAAAACCTCCACATTGGCAAAATTGCCCCAGCGTCCGATACACTGGCCGATCATAAAACCGATGGACGCCAAATCCAACATATTGAGAAAGGAGATCTTTTTAAAACGACAGACGAAGTATGCTGCCAGACATCCGCCAAAGATACCACCATAGATCGCCAATCCGCCATTCCAGACTGCGATCATATCCATAAAGGAATCAAAGCTTTGGAGATCTCCCAATATGTACCACACCCGGGCGCCGATAAAGCCGGCCGGCAGGCTGACCAGCAGAACGTCCAGGATATGATCACTCACCAGATCAAACCGCTTTGCAAGACGATCGCAGGCGAAGAACGCCGCCAGAATTCCCACGCAAATGATTATGGCATACCATTCAATGGTAATATTCTCCGTAATCTTAAAGGCCGTGGGATCGATGGTAAACTCCCCGATCCCAAGTCCCGGAAAGGAAACTGTATTATAATCCATGGGTTATTCCTCCTTGGGGTTAATCACCGAAAGGCAGCTCCGCTCCTCGGCAAACATTTTTTCTGCCCGGGCACGAAGATCCTCAGGGCAAATCTTTTGCAACGCATCAATAGCATCAAAGGTCTCAGCACCGTTGAGATAATTTCCAACCATGCGGTTGGCCATACTGTACGCCTGATCGGTTTCCATCACCAATGCCCCGTAAAGACCGTTGCGAATGGCACGGAAACGGGCTTCGTCTACCCCATCTGTTTTCAGCTTTTCAATATGCCGAAAGGCGGCGCGTTCTACCGCCTTCGGGTCATCGCTTTCTCCGTTGATGACGCAGAAAGAGAAGTAATCCGAAAGATCGTACCAGCAGTCAAATTCACTGTTGATAACGCCGGCCTCATACAGTTCTTTATAGAAGGGCGAGGATTTTCCAAAAAGGTACTCCAGTAGAATTTCAACCTCCATCTCTTTTTTAGAGAGGTCAAAACCGTCCACGTCCGTATCGTTATCTTTAAATCCAAGATGAAAGATAGGCTTGGAGATCAGCATGGATTTCTCGGTATACCGCTCACCGGCAGACTCCGGCTCAGAGATGGGCATGCTGCCCACAGAAAGGGTGGATTTACCGGGAAAATAGCGATCAATGGCGGAAAGTACCGCATCTTTATCTACATCCCCCACCACCGATAACACCAGGTTGCTGGGGTGGTAAAAGGTTCTATAGCAATCCATGAGGATCTCCGGGGTGAGAGAATAAATATCCTCCACCGTACCGGCAATATCCCGACGGATGGGGTGCTCCTGATAAAGCCCCTGAACCATGGTAAAATAACCTTGCCAACCTGGCTCATCTTCATACATTTTGATTTCCTGGGCAATGATCCCCTTTTCCTTCTCCACGTTCTCTTCCGTTAGATAGGGATGGGTAACAAAGGAAAGGAGGGTATCCAGGTTTTCCTCAAACCGGTCGCTGCAGATAAAGTAATAGGCCGTCTTATCATTGGAGGTATAGGCGTTGGCTTTTGCGCCGGTTTTGGCATAGAAATCAAAGGCATTGCCCTTTTCTCCTTCAAAAAGCTTATGCTCCAGGAAATGAGCAGTACCATTTGGGACGGTCACTTGACGTCCGTCCGGTGCGGTAAAGGTATAATTAATAGAGCCGAACTTTGCCGCGATCATGGCCGCCTTTTTTGCCTTTTCCTGCTTTTTCATAAAATAGACCGTCAGTCCGCTGGAGTGGATAAATTTCTCATATTGCTCTCCAATGGCGGTGCAGGTATAGATGCTACTCATGCCTCGTTATGAACTCCCTTCAAAAAGTAAACCGTATCCAGCCGGATCTCTTTGGCGATGGTGATAATAGTTTCCCGATCCACCCGAGAGATCTCTTCGATCTCCTGCTCCGGTGTTTTCATTGCTCCGCGTAAGGTGCCGGAGACCATCAAGGATGCTAAGGCACCCTCGCTGTCAAGAAATCCGCGCATACTGTCGATGAGATAGACCCTTGCATTTTCCAATTCCTCATCGGTGAAATTGCCGGAAGCGATGGCCGCCAGCTGGGCTTCGATCTCTTGGCGCGCCTCTTCATATTTGGCCGCCTCCACACCGCTGGAAACGAACATAACGTTCTTAAAGCGATCAATACTGGAGGAGCAGTAATAGCAAAGGGAAAGCCGCTCCCGTACGTTCATAAAGAGCTTGGAGGTGGCACTTCCACCGTAAAGGACGTTAAAAAGACGGCAAGCCGCTCCATCCTCCAATGCAGTCTTACCCAAGCGGAAGCCAAGGTTCAGCTTACTCTGATTCAGATCCATCGGATCAACGATCTCCTGCGCCGACACTCTGCCGTCGCAGACGACGGTGGTGGGCATTTCGCCCTTTCGGGCAGAAAACTGCTCCGCCAATGCATCAAGGAAACGACCGTGGTCTTTTCCCACGTAGGTGATCACAACGGTAGCCTCCTCCATCAGACGGCAAAAGAACCGATAAAGAGAACCGGCATCCAACGCCTGAACCGTCTCTTTGGTTCCCATCTCGTTGATGCCAAAAGCCTCGTCAGCACACATCAAGGATTTACAACGCTCCAAAGAATAAAGACGCTTATCGTTAAAAAGTCCGGTGATCTTATCGATAAGATTATTCTGCTCCTGCGCCACATAGTCCGGCAGGAAAGCTTCGTCCCGAACCAGGGGGCGGAAGATCATCTCCTTAAAAAAACCGACGATCGCACCGCGGATATCTTCCCCATCGATGGCGTATTCGTTATCCAGATAGGTGGACGCAAAGGTCAGGATTTCCAGTTCCCCGGCTTTGCTCGCCTGGATCGTAAAAGATGCACCGTAATTCTCAGCCAAAAAGCGGCTAATTCGATCCATTTCCGGATAAGCTGCGCATCCTCTGCTGATCACGCCTGCTAATAAAGACATGGCGCTGGCGTTTTCCACCGTCAACGGCATAACGAAATCCACGGCCAAATAACCGGTCTTGAAATGCTCCGTCACTCCGTAGTTACAGAGCACGCCGTTTTTAGGGGACTGCTGAATAAATTCCATACCTTGCTCCTTTAATCATAATCAATTATAAATATTTTACCACGAAAATCCCAAATTGAAAAGGATTTATGCGATGTTTTTCATGAACAAACTGTAACGAAATAGTTCCGAAGACCCTTTAGAATATTCTTTGCAATTTTCTTTGCAATATCCGCTTGACAAAGCAGTTCATATTCCAAAGGATTACAGAGATATCCGGCCTCTACCAAAACCGCCGGATAGCGGGTCTCACGGCAGACGTAAAGGCTCTGGCGCTTGCACCGTGCCGCCTTCTCTCCTACACCGTCCCATAAGTTCTCCGCCAAAGCAGATGCCAAGTTTTGAGATAGCGGCGAAGAATAAAGCATCAAGCCGCCGGTGGCCGCAGTATAGTCCGAGGTTTGATTGGTGGCGTTATGGTGGAGCGAGATAAAGAGATCCGGCGTATTCTCCAAAGCCAATTCCGCCCGTTCCTGAAGAGAAACCGTCTCATCCTTAGCGCGCATCATGATGACCTCGGCCCCTGCCAACTCCAATTCTTTTTTCAACGTATAGGCCAGCAATAAATTCAGATCGCTCTCTGCCGGATAATCGGCTCCTCCGGGACCCAAAGCACCGCTATCCTGACCGCCGTGACCGGCGTCCAGAACGACCCATTTTCCTGCAAGACCACCGCTATAAAAACGCAGATAGACGGTAATGCGGCTTTTTTGCTGAATGATCTCATAGCCGGCGATCTTACGGCCTTGTCCGGAATAGATCTTCAGTAAACTCGTTTGCGCCTTCCGCACAAACTCCGTCCGGATCTCCGGTTGATCGGTGTCCAATTCAAATTCCGCAGTACGACCTGCAGAAAGGGTAATTTCCAAAGACTCTCCGTCACAATAAGAAGAATAACCGAAGAGATCTTTCGAGGAGATGTTTAAAACCTTATAGTCATAATTAGACGGTTCAGAAGGCGTGACTGCTTCATCGCTCAAAAACTCCTGCTCGATCCAGTAGCCGTTCTCCAATAGAGCACGGCTCCCCTCGCTTCCCAGTACCGTCACACGGGTTCCCCGTCTTAAGGGATCGTGATCCATCTGGGATCCGCCGACGCTTTCATCAAAAATATAAGCATCTTCCTTTAGGATCTTTGCTTCCCGATAGCCGCCGGCATAGAGATGCAGTTTCAGATCTGTCGGGATGGTTTTAACCGCTCCGTTCAGCGTCACTTCATACCGAAAATTCTCCAGGATCAACTTGTCCGCCGCAGGAAAAGACGGCACCATCCATTGACATTGATAAGAGGAGGAGCCCTCCTTCACCGCATGAAGCGGAATAGAAACTTCTCCATTGGTCAGCACTACAGAAGCGCCAATAGGGGCAGACGCGGTAAAAGTCATCAGATCCCCTGTATTACGGTGCACCGCGCCGGTCGGATAGGGATCTTTCAGTTCATCCACCGCCTTTTGAGGGGCATAGGTCACCCGAATGGTGCGACGCTCCTCCCCACTTTGCGCTGTGATGTTATTCACCCCCTGTTTCAGCGGTACATACGCCGAAAAGAAGCCTTTACTGCTGACAACGGCTTCCACGCCATTGACCGACACTTGGCTTCCGGCCGGTGCCGTACCGCTCACCGAGACCTTTCCTTTTTCAAAGCGATCTCCGTTCTGAGGGGTGGTGATCTTCAGTTCTTTGCCTAAAGAGAGATCCGGATACTCCGGGGACGCCTGTCCGCTCTCCGGCGCTGCATGATCATAATATGCCAAGATAGAATCCAACGCTCCTTTCGGATTTTGGCTCAATAATCCATAACGAAAAAAGCAATGCCCTGCATAACTGCGTTTGGCGGCAGCATAGCGTAGCTGCTCCCCCATCACAACGCCATCCTCAAAGCCGGGCTCCTCGGTACCGACGTAATGAAAAGCAAGCCCGATATAGAGCGGCATTTTATTGCGGACGCAAAGGTCGTCCCACCAATCCACCAGGACGTCATAAGGCGCCGCCGGATGCTCATTCGTCCAATAAAGTTGGGGGCAGACATAGTCCAGCCATCCTTCTTCCACCCATTTTTTACTATCCGAATAGATGGCTGCATAAGAACTCATCCCCCGGGTATCGCTTCCGGCAGGATCTACCCATTTATTTGCCCAGATACCAAAGGGACTGATTCCAAACTGCACGTCCTCTTTCATTGACTTGACCTTCTTATGAACCGACTCCACCAGAAGATCCACCGATTTTCGGCGAAAATCATCCAAAGAAAGTCCATTTCCATAGGCGGCATGGGTTTTACTGTCGTCAAAACCGGCAAGGTCATAGGGATAAAAATAGTCGTCAAAATGAATGCCGTCAATCTCGTAATTTTGAACCAATTCTTCGACACCCTGCAGAATCAGTGAGCGCGCCTCCGGAACGCCGGGGTCATAATAAACGCCGGTATCGGAAGTGATGGTATATTCCGGATGAAGCTTGGCAGGGTTATCAGCCGAGAGATTTTCCCAAACCGCATTGCCGGAACCGATCCGATAAGGATTGAGCCAAGCGTGCAGTTGAAGCTTGGCGCGATGAGCTTTTTTTACGAAATAAGTAAGGGGATCAAAGCCATCTGCCGGTGCCTTACCCTGGGTGCCGGTCAAATAGACACTCCAAGGGAAAACCTTCGATCGATATAGGGCATCGCCATTGGGACGCACCTGAAAAAAGATGGTATTAAGCCCGTACCGCTTGCAGTTATCGACGATGGCATCGATCTCCGCCTTGAGCGAGGAAACGGAAAGTCCCATGCGAGAGGGAAAATCCAGGTTCCCGATGCTGGCCACCCAGCAGGCGCGTACTTCCCCCTCCGCCGCTTCGGTCTTACGGCATCCCACAAAGGCAAAGCTATTCACAAAGGAGAATACCGCGATCAATATAACACTTAAAAGCTTTTTCATCACGCCATCTCCTTTCATCAAATTCTATGCAAAAAGTCTTATACCCATGAATAAGCATAAGACTTTTTTATCAATTAAAAACGATTGGGTTCGGTCTCTTCCTCTTGGCAGTCCAGCGCCTCATAAAAATCGACGAACTTTTGATAGGTTCCCTTTTTCTCATATTCATAAGGAACCTGATCATAAAAAGCGATATCTTCGTTCAGGATCACATGGTGCTCTCTTTTTCCGCCAATAATGATGATCATGGAAAACTCGGTGATCGGCTGGGGCGTCTCGGTGGAGATCCGACGCACGGGAAGCTCCCGAACCATCCGGCAGATCCGCTCCATATCCGCCTTATCTTCCACGATTTTATGGCAAAAATAAGTACCGCTCTGATCCTCTTTTTGATATTCGCGCTGGATCTCTACGCTTTTCACTTCATCCTGAGGCAGAAAAAAGGTATCCCGATCCACCTTAAAGCTACAGCCGGAGGTCAGCATCAGCACAGCGGCCGCGATCAATAAGAATACTCTTTTCACGATCAGCCCTCCTTGCCCAGCGCACCGGAAGTTGCAGATAAGACGCTCCCGCTCACCGCATCCACCGTACAACGATATACCTTATCGTTGAGCATAGAAATAAAATCCACTTCATATTGCTCCATGCCGTAAGGCGCGCTCAAAAGGATCTGGACATAATCATAGTGGAACTCCGGGTCATTACTAAACGAACGAACACCCAAGGAGATGGCTTTTTCACTATCGATCGGCAGGGTACCGGCATCAAATGCATCGCATTCTTTTACCAATTGGTACGGAGCAAGACCGTCATTCGCATAGTTCGCCGCAGAAAAGCGCGATACGTGCCCGGTCTTGGAGTCCACCTCTGCCACCAATACGTCTGAATAAGCGGCATCTTTCGGCGCTTTTTCGGAATAATAGAGCCGAACTGTTCCGTTGCCATCGCTGTTCAAGATCAGTTCCACACCATAAAGAGCAGTGTTATCCTTCTTTTTATTCTTCAAATAGTCCTTCATCGCGTCGGCAATGGCGACCGCTGTATTATTCGTCTTTCCCAGACTCTCCTCGCTCTCGATAAAATCACCGATTACGGGAATGGTACAGGAAGACAGCGAAACCATCATCAGCAATGCAATTAAAATAGCGACAACTCTTTTTTTCATAGTTGCTCCTTTTAAACGATTTATAAACTATACAGATAGTCGATCTCTTTTTGGGTCAACGCGCGATACTGGCCGGCGCGAAGCGTACCGATGGAGAGTGCCGCCAGCTTGTCCCGCTTCAGGCGAAGAACTTCCAGCCCCAACGCCTCACACATCTTACGGATCTCTCGGTTCTTGCCCTCATAGATGGTAAGATAAAAGACGGTGCGATCTTCTTTGCTCTCCAGAATTTCGATCTCCGCAGAGCGGGTGGTATAATCGTCCTCCGCAATATAGATGCCACGTTCAAAGGCTTTGATGTGCTCCCGATTGATGGCGCCCTTAACGATGACGCGATAGGTCTTGGGAATATTATTCTTAGGATGGGTCAGCTTATTCGCCAGATCTCCATCGTTGGTCAAGAGCAAAAGCCCCTCACTATCCTTATCCAGCCGACCGACGGGATAAAGCCGTACCCGTTCCTTAGCAATGAGATCCGCCACGCATTTCCTGCCCTGCTCGTCGCTCATGGTGGTCACGTATCCTCGCGGCTTATAGAGCATCAGCGTGATCTTATCTCGAGTAATGGGCTTGATCACCTTCCCGTCGATACGCACCAGATCCTTTGCACCGTCGGTCTTATCGCCCAGGTGAACGGGACGTCCGTTGAGGGTCACTCTTCCCTGCTCGATCATGGCTTCTGCCGCCCGACGGGAGCAGACACCGCAATCGGCAATATACTTTTGAATTCTTATTAATTTTTCCTGCATAATAAATCCTTTTTATTATAATTTATTCTTTATTATTTAATTGTACCTTCTTTTCACTCTTTTTTCAAGAATATTCGGCGAAAAAATCGAAATATTCGGGTAATAAAGAGTTCTTTTTTTACCGGCAGTTGGATCGCCTCCTCCAAAACCAACGGACTTTCTCCGATTTTGGTCTCCCGATACCAAAATTCCACCGTACCGACCACCGCACCTACTGCCTTATTTCCATAAAGAAACGGAGCGGAAAGCACCTTCTTTTCCACCTTTCCATCGTACTCAAAAAGAATGGCTGATACTTCATCGGCATTGACCGCCCGTACCGCTCCGCCGCCGGCCACCGGCAAGGAGACGGAGAAACTGCTCTTTTCCGAAAGGGTCACCCGTTCCATTTTTGGGAACCACTTCTCATAGGCTTCAGCATGGATATTCCAATCATCACGACGACCGAGGGTGACGCAGATCAAAGGCGCACCCTCCCGTTCTGCCATCGTCACCAGGCAACGCCCGGCATCCATAGTATAACCGGTCTTGCCGCCGATGCAATCGGGATAAAGGGTCAAAAGACGATTATGATTGACTATCGTCTGTTCTTTGACGGTATACCGCTTGGTTGCAGTAATCTTACGAAAGTCTTTGTTTTCCATCGCTGCCGCCATAATCAGTGCCAGTTCCTTGGCAGTAGTATGATGTCCCTCAGCAGATAGACCGTTGGGGTTCATGAAATGGGTGTCTATCAGTCCTAAGGCGGCGGCTTTCTCATTCATTTTCTCAATAAATCGCTCGGTGTTTTCTCCGCCGGCATACCACGCCAGCGCCACCGCGCAATCATTGGCAGATTGAAGCATCAGTCCATAGAGGAGCTCCTCCACGGTATAGTTCTCCCCGGCCCTGATATAAAGAGAGGAGCCTTCCACTCCCGCGGCCTCTGCCGGGATCTTCACCTTTTCCGAAAGTCCCACCGTTTCCAAGGTCACGAGGGCGGTCATCACCTTAGTAGTGCTGGCCATCGGCAGGCGTTGATTGCCGTTTTCCTGCTCCAGTACCGTCCTGGTCACGCCGTCCATCACCAAAAAAGCACCGCCGGCGGCCGAAGAGGAAAAAGGCGTCGAAAGCAAAAGGACAAAGATCATAAAAAACAACAGATATTTACGCATAAAAAATCACCTGCCCCATTATATGGGCAGGTGATGCTGAATTATACTTCTTCTTTCTTTTCGCGGACAAGGGCGGTCAATTTATCCACCACGTCGGGCACCAGATCCACCAACTTATCCACACCGGTACTGCTCTCCGCCACCGGGAGCATCCGGATATTCTCGCCCCGAACGACCAAAAAGCAGACGGGGGTCACCTTGACGCATCCACCGGCACCGCCGCCGAAATGCTCGTTTTGGGGATTGCCGCCGAAGCCGCTACCGCCGCCGGCAAAGCCGCAGGTCACCTTAGAAATAGGGATCAAGGTAATGTCGTCGTTGACTTTGATCGCATCGCCGATGACGGTATCCACGTCCACCAGCTTACGAATTCCCTCCAACGCGCCGTTTAATACAGATTGGGCTTTATTTTCCATGGCTTTATGCTCCTTTGGAATATGATAAATTTAGTATATCACGAAATGCTCGTTAAATCAACATTATTTTCCGTTTCTGCCGGTTGCTCGGCCTGAAGGACGTCGTCGAAGGTCTGCTGACCCTCCACCTCATCGCCGGGCAGCTCCAGCCGCGGCAGTTCCGGTAATTGATCCAAAGACTGCAAACCAAAGCAACGGAGAAAATCTGCCGTCGTCCCATAGAGCCAGGGTCTGCCGGGAGCGTCCAACCGTCCTTTTTCCTCGATCAAGCCTTTTTCCACCAACGCATTGATACCGTAGAAGCAATCTACACCGCGGATCTGCTCCACGTAAGCCTTGGTGACCGGCTGATTATAAGCCACGATGGAAAGGATCTCCAGCGCCGCATTGGAAAGCGGTGTATTTCTCCGATGATCCAACGCCTTTTTCGTAATCTCTCCGTAATAACGCGAAGAGCACATCTGATAAGAATTATCCAGGGTAAGAATATCAAAGCCCCGATTGTCTGCACGGTAGTTTTCGCGCAGCTCGTCCACGATCATCTCCAGACGCTCCACCTCGATCTCCAGCACTTCCGCCAATTTTCTCTTTTCGATGGGTTCGCCGCTGGCAAAGAGGATGGACTCCACCGCGCCGCTCATATAGTTCAGTTCCATATTACTCTCCTATTTCTTTTTCTTAAAAGTCAGATAAAGGTCGTCGCTCCGGGTTTCCATCTCCACGTGCTTGGATTTGGATAGCTCCAGCACCGCCAAAAAGGTGGCAACGATCTCCGACCGAGTTCTTGCGCTCTTAAAAAGACTGCGAAAGCTACAGGTGATCTGCCGCTTCAAGGTACGAAGAACGCCGACGATCCGCGCCGGTACGCTGGCCACCGGATGACCTACGATCCCGGCAAAGCTCTTCAAGGGCGGCGGCAAGGCGCGATCGCTCCGACGAAGAACGTTTCGGTATGCCTCCGTCAGAACGTCGGTTTCATAAGAAAGCTTATGCTTTTTATCAAACTCCAGCTGCTCAGTACGGCGCACGTAGGTGATGCCGGCCTCCTCCCGATTCTTACGGAAAGAGTCGATTACCGCCTTATATCGCTTATATTCCGCCAGGGCTTCTGCCAGGCTCATACGGGGATCTTCCTCGTCTGCTTCTGCCTTAGGAAGAAGCATTCTGGATTTAATGAGCATCAGCTGCGCCGCCATCTCAATAAACGCGCTGGAGACCTCAAGATCCATCTTCTTGAGGTCTTCGATATATTCCATATACTGCTCCAAGATCAGCGAAATAGGAATATCGTAGATCGATACCTTATTTTTGGAGATCAAGTGCAGCAGCAGCTCCAGAGGACCGTCAAAGACCTCCAAAGAAAACTTTAGTTGTTCCATGTACCCACCTATTTTTGAAAAAATATTATACTAAAAACCAAAAGACCAACGACCAAAGGCGCATCATCAGACTGACCGATACGCTTTGCACCGTCCCGATGACTGTACCCAAAATATCCGGAATGCCGATATAACGCGGCAGGATCAAAAGTGCAATAAAGATCAACTGCACCGTTTGGCCGTTGCGCGCCATAAAAGAGGCAAAGCCGGGAGCGAAATAACTGACGACCCGAGAGCCGTCCAAGGGATGAACCGGAATCAGATTGAAGATTGCAAGACCGATGTTCAAAAGGGTCATATAGAAAAAGAACAGCGTCAGAAAACTTGGCAAACCAAAAACACTGCTAAAAAAATACAGCAAGGACGATACGACCGATAAGATCAGATTGGAAATAGGGCCTGCAATGGCAGTCAGCATCATGCCCTTCCGCGGATTTTCAAAATACATTGGATTGACCCGCACCGGCTTCGCCCAGCCGAAATGCACCAGCAGCATCACCACAAAGCCCAAAAGGTCGATATGATGAAAGGGATTGAGGGAAAGCCGACCGTCCTGACGGGGCGTGGGATCTCCCAATTTCGTCGCCATCCGGGCGTGGCAGTACTCATGTACCGTCAGCGAGATGGCTACCGCAGGGACGAGATAAAGCAAACTCATCAGCTGCGGCATCAGATTTTGAACAATATTATTCACATTCTACTCCTTCGGCGATCTCCGTCAACTGGGCGACCAGCTCCTCACGCCCCAGCTTGGTCTTGGAGGAAAAGGCCAGAATTTTCTCGGGATGAAACTCCCGGTAGGTTTCCCGGAGCGCTTTCAAATGCTCCGCCACCGCCGTCTTAGAAAGCTTATCCGCTTTGGTCGCCACGATCCAATAAGGGATCCCGACCTCCTCCAGATAGGCGGCCATTTCTATATCCGCCGCCGTCGGCTCGTGGCGCAGATCTACCAGGGAGATCGCCAGCTTTTTATCGCTCTCATAGTTGAAATAAGCCTGCATAAAGCGCGCCCATTTATCCTTCTCCGCCTGGGAGACCCGGGCATATCCGTAACCGGGCAGATCCACTAAAAAGAGTTTTCTATCAATCTCATAATAATTGATCGTCGCGGTCTTCCCCGGTTTTTCCGAGGTGCGCGCCATGGACTTTCTGCCTAAAAGGCAGTTGATCATTGAGCTTTTGCCCACGTTTGAACGGCCGCAGAAGAGCACCTCCGGCAGACCGGTTTGAAACTGATTGGGGCGCACCGCCGAGATGCGCAGCTGAACCAATTGCAAATTTAAACCCATGCTTCTGTACCCGATTCCTTTTTGCCGGCCTTATGAGGCGGACATACAAAGGTCTTTCTCTTTTTAT
>JAZNVY010000055.1:0-6574 GCA_045593105.1 Eubacteriales bacterium | reverse complement strand
GTGCTCCGATTGGTAAAAATTATGCAATTTAAAAACGGCTTGCTTAGCAAGCCGTTTTTTCAATTTTTTTATTTTAACATTAAGTTTCCCATTTCTGCATCCACCGTAAGCTCTGTGCCCGGCAAAAGATCACCCTGCAGGATCCGCCGCGCCAGCAAGGTCTCCAATTTCTGCTGCATCAGCCGGCGAAGCGGTCTTGCACCGAAATTGGGATCATACCCTGCCTCGATCAGATAATCCTTGGCGGCAGGGGTGAGTTGAATTTTCAGCTGCTTATCGGCTAAGCGTTTTTGCAGTTCGGCCAACAGAAGATCCACAATTCCGCCGATGTTCTCTTTGGTCAACGGTTTATAAAAGACCGTCTCATCCAAACGATTGAGAAATTCCGGACGGAAAGAACGGCGCAGCAACTGCTCCACCTGCATCCGGGCAGACGGCGTGATCTCTCCATCTTCAATTCCGTCCAGAATGATATCGGAGCCCAGATTGGAGGTCAAAATGATGATGGTGTTCTTTAAATCCACCGTTCTTCCCTGGCTATCGGTGATCCGTCCGTCGTCCAAAACCTGTAGCAGCACGTTAAATACATCCGGATGCGCCTTCTCCACCTCATCAAAGAGCACTACGGCATAGGGACGGCGGCGAACCGCTTCCGTTAACTGTCCGCCCTCGTCATACCCCACGTATCCCGGTGGTGCGCCGATCAGCCGAGAAACGGAATATTTTTCCATGTATTCGCTCATATCAATGCGGATCATGCTCCGTTCATCGTCAAAATGCGCCTGCGCCAAAGCCTTGGCCAGTTCGGTCTTTCCGACGCCGGTGGGACCCAAGAAGAGAAAAGAACCAATGGGACGATCCGGATCCTGAATACCGGCACGAGAACGTAAAATTGCATCGCAAACCCTTTGTACCGCTTCGTCCTGACCGATAACTCGGCGATGCAGAATATCGTCTAAATGCAGGAGCTTTTCCCGTTCGCTCTCCATCAGCTTGGCCACCGGGATGCCGGTCCAACGCGCCACGATCTTTGCGATCTCTTCTTCCGTCACCTTATCGCGCAGAAGAGTATTTTCTTTATGATCTGCCAGACGCTCCGCCTGCTCAGCATCTTCCAATTCTTTTTTCAAAGACGGCAATTTTCCGTACTTTAATTCCGCCGCTTTATTAAGGTCATAATTATTCTCCGCTTGCTGAATGGCATGGTTTGTCTGCTCGATCTCTTCACGAAGCTTCTGTACCACCGAAATGGCGTGCTTTTCATTCTCCCATTTTGCTTTCATCGAATTGAATTCATCGCGTAGCGCCGCCATTTCCTTTTGCAGTTCCGCAAGATGCGCTTCAGACAAAGGATCCTCATCCTTCTTTAATGCCTGCTCCTCGATCTCCATCTGCATGATCTTTCGCCGCTTTTCATCCAGTTCGGTGGGCATAGATTCCATCTCCGTCTTGATCAAGGCGCAAGCCTCATCCACCAAGTCAATGGCTTTATCCGGCAGAAAACGATCGCTGATATAGCGATCCGAAAGGGTCGCCGCCGCGATCAAGGCCTGATCCTGAATCTTAACGCCATGATAGACCTCATAACGTTCCTCCAAACCGCGCAGAATAGAGATGGTATCCTCCACCGAGGGCTCTGCCACTAAAACCGGCTGAAACCGCCGCTCCAAAGCCGCATCTTTTTCGATATACATGCGATACTCATTCAGCGTCGTAGCACCGATACAGTGCAATTCTCCTCTTGCAAGCATAGGCTTCAAGAGATTTCCGGCATCCATAGAGCCTTCGGTCTTCCCTGCACCGACGATGGTATGCAATTCATCAATAAACAGCAGGATCTCTCCCTCGCTTTTTTGCACCTCATCCAGAACCGCCTTCAAGCGTTCCTCAAATTCACCCCGATATTTAGCACCGGAGATCAAGGCGCCCATGTCAAGGGAAAACACTTTACGGTTTTTGAGGTTTTCCGGCACGTCGCCACGCACGATCCGCAACGCTAAACCCTCAGCGATGGCGGTTTTACCAACGCCCGGCTCCCCGATAAGCACCGGATTATTCTTTGTTTTACGAGACAAGATGCGAATCACGTTACGGATCTCCTCGTCCCTGCCGATGACAGGATCCAGCTTCTGCTGACGGGCAGCCTCCACCAGATCACGCCCATACTTACTGAGAACGTCGTAGGTATCCTCCGGATTTTGGCTTTGAACGGTGCGGTTTCCGCGCAAAGAACGGACGGTTTCAAGAAATTGTTTTTTATTGATGTTATGCTGAGAGAAGATCTTTTTCAAGGTGACATCCGGACGATCCAGCAGACCGTACATCAGGTGCTCCACCGAGATAAAACGATCCCCCATTTTTTGTGCCTGCTTTTCAGCAGCCTCTAAAGCCTCATTCAAGGCCGCGCCGGCATAAAGCTGCCCGGCGGTGCTGAGGGTAGGCAATCCTTCAATAGCCGCCGTACAATCCGCTTCCAGTCCCCGTACACCCATTTTTTCCAAAACGCCGGCCACAAACCCATCCCTTGGACTGATCAAGGCATCCAATAAATGAATCGGTTCTACCGACGCATTTTTATGCGCCGAGGCAGTTTGCTCCGCCGCCTGCAACGCTTCTATACTTTTCTCTGTCAATTGATTTGCATTCATCGTGCTTACTCCTTTCTACACAATCAAAGTATTCCCGGAAAGATAATCCTCCATTACCTCTTCCGCCAACCGCTCTGCCACGGCCGGACGATCCAAATACTCAAAATAATATTTCAGCGCCCGATCAAAGTAGTTTACATAAAGGCTTATCGCTTCACCAATCGCCTCATCACTTTTTTCAAAATTTGGATTATAGCGAAGATTACGCAAAAATCTACCGTTTTCCACCTTTGCACGGGGATGATTCAAATACTTTTGCTCTAATTTTGCCCACAAAACCATAAATTCGTTTACATAATATATCAGTTCTTGGTTTTGCGTCCTTAATTGTACCTGCAATTGACCGAACTCCGGCTCTATCGTACGAAACAGTTCGACGCGATAGCGAACTGAGGGGTTATATTTATAATTCAACGCACTGCGTACCATCAGCATCGTTCCCGTCGGCTGAGAAAGGGACTGAAATCCGATCTGCCCCAGCAACTGCTCCAATTGATGAAGTGTCGTTTGCATCCGCTTTTCCGGGGTCAGCATGGAGCAATATTCCGCCAATATCTGATTGATCATATTGGAACGATTGGTATGCATCGTATAGGCAAGCCGATCCACCTGCGCCACCACGTCGTCCATCAAAACTAAAGAATATACACTTTTTTTCATGCGATCACCTCTTGACTTTATTGTAGCACGATTCTATAATTTGTCAAGCGTTTTATATAAATTCAAAAACAAGTTTTGGTGTATTCCGTTTTAAGTATTGCAAATATCCCCCCTTTTTATTATAATGAAAACAAATAAACGGGGGAATTATAAATGGATTATATTATTTGGGGTCTTATTGCCCTGGTCATATCGGTTTTGCTTTTTGCTGTTTTGAATTATCTGCTAAAGCGCTTCAAAGCGCCCTCCAGTGCAGAGCAAGGAATTTGGAACGCCGTCTATTTTATCCAGCTTAAACAATATAAGAAGGCGCTGGAGCTTTTGGATGCCACGGAGCAGGAATACGCCATGACGCCGGAAGTCATGTGTGACCTCTGCGTGCAGCGTGCAGAGGCGCATTGCGGCTTAGAGCAGTATGCAGAAGCGACTGCGTCCTATGAAATTCTTTACGAAGCGTTGCAAGAATGTGAAGGGAAACTAAAGCGTAACGACGAATTACTGAGCGAAATCAAGAATTGCTACGAAAAATGTGACCGCATCGCAGACTTTGAAAAATGGGAGAATTTATTCCATGAAGCTTCCTGAAATCGCTAAAAAAATATATCCCCAAGAGCAATGGCTGTTGCAAGAGCAACGCTATCAGCAAGCGGAGGCTCGCTTTTTCACGCTTTTCAATAAGCCGCACGAAATGATTCTCTCTTCCCCGGGGCGCAGTGAGATCTGCGGCAACCATACCGACCACAATATGGGCAAAGCGGTCGGTGCCGCTATTACGCTGGATATCCTTGCATTGGTCACACGCCGGGATGATAAAATCATCCGAATCATATCGGACGGTTTTCCCCCAATCGAAATCAATACCGCAGATACCACACTTGTCGAGCAAGAAAAAGCAAGCTCCGACGGCTTGGTACGTGGCATCTGCCATCAAATGAAACGGCAAGGCTATCAGATCGGCGGCTTTGATGCCTATACGACAAGCCAGGTGCTGAAAGGCTCCGGGCTTTCCTCCTCGGCGGCCTTTGAGGTGCTGATCGTTTCCATTTTAGATCATTTATATAATCAAGGAAACGTCCCACCGAAGGAAACTGCAAAAATTTCGCAATTTGCAGAAAACGTTTATTTCGGCAAAGCAAGCGGAATGTTGGATCAGCTATCCTGCGCTTATGGCGGCATGATCGCCATTGATTTCGAGCAGCCGACCGACCCCAAGGTCACCGACCTGCACTTTGATTTTTCCACGACCGACCACGTCATGGTCATTACCGACGTTCGAAGCGACCACGCAGACCTTTCTGCCGACTACGACGCAATCAAAGCGGAGATGCAAAGCGTGGCGCAGTTTTTTCAAAAGGAACATCTTCGCAGGGTAACCCCCGAAGAGTTTTATACCGCTCTTCCCCGTCTGCATCAAGCAGTTTCCGATCGCGCGCTGATCCGCGCCGGGCATTATTTTGCGGAAAACGACCGTGTAGACCGCCTCACCTCCGCTTTGGCGCAAAATGATTTTACTCAATTCAAAGAGATCGTCAAGGAATCGGGACGCTCCTCTTTTATGTATCTGCAAAATATTTACTCCGACCGCACTTCCGCGTCGCAGGCTGCGGCGTTAGCGCTCCACCTCTCCGAAAAACTGCTTGGAGAAAAGGGTGCGTGGCGCATCCATGGCGGCGGGTTCGGCGGCACCATCCAAGCCTACCTTCCGTCTTCAATGGCAGAAGACTATATCCAAGAAATGGAATTGATTTTTGGAAAGGGCTGCTCTTTTGAACTGCAGATCCGCCCCGTCGGTCCCATCAGAATAAATTAAAAACATCCGCAATGCATCAGCATTGCGGATGTAATTTTATTCACCGTAAGGGGGTCTATCCGTCGGGGGCGTATAGGTTTTGGGATCAATTACCAGCCAGGCGTTAGGCAGAAAACGCATACCATCCTTATCGGAGCCGCTGGGATTGTTCATGACGCCGCCCTCTTCGGTATAATAAAGAACCGTCGATGAGCCGCCATCCAAATTGGCAGCATTATAGGCATCTTCCTTAATGAGAACCTCTTGTAGCTGCTTCATGGTCGCGCCGGCCGAAGTAATAGAACGACCGTCAATGACCACCAGCAAGACCGTTCCGTCTTTCCGCTGGGCGATCGCCGTACGGGGTGCAACGCCCCAACCGCCGTTACCGCGAATCTCCGTAGGCTCCCCGTTAATGATCAAAAAGGGTTCAAACTCGCAGGCATCACGCAAATTCAGATCCTGCCATTCGTCCCGGTCATAACTGCCGAGGACTAAAACGTCATCCTCATTGAAACCCACGACGTTGATCTTGGGCGCATAAGGCTCTGGGTCCTGAACCACCTCACCGTCTACAACGACCAGTCCAATGGCACGTCCGCCGTTGCCCCAACCGTTTGCATCGCCAAAACCACCGGCATTAATACCGGCAATAGCACCGTAATCCCGAACCAAAAGGGGAATCTTTTGACCCTTGGTACCAAAGTTTGCAGGAATACCAAGGCGCACCCAGGAAGGATCGCTGACCTCCATGACCAGTCCGTTATATCCGGTACCGGAAATCTTACGAACGACAATTTCGTTCTCCTTCTCCTGCTTTTCAATCGACTCTACATCAGTCGTCAGCGTCGTACCGATCACCTTATTCTTATCCATGACTTCCTGGATAGTCTCATCTGAATAAAAGGTCGTAGCATAATACTGATGAGAAAGGGTCGTCATTGCCGAAGTGATCAGCAATTCCCGAAAGAAATTGATAGGGCCGTAAAGGAAGAACAAAACCAACGCTGCTTCCGTAATCAACGCCGTGAAAGTAGTTACGAGATATTTTCCAAACGGACGTCGGCAGAACGGGATAAACCGATTTCCGAAATTACCGAACAAACCGGGTCTTTTTAGTTTTTTTGTATGCTTGGCTGCATATCGTTTATTATTTTTCAATCGTATCACCATAAACCACAAGGAGAAAATACAAAACCACAGAATTTTCCCCATATTTTTTAAACCTGTACCTTAAAATTATACTGTTTTCTCACCCTTCTGTCAATCGAAATAAAAATTATTTTATATTTGTTAAAAATTTTACTTTACAAATTGAAAAATGTTTGTTATAATATTGAGCGTCGTTGGGATATAGCCAAGCTGGTAAGGCAATGGATTCTGACTCCATCATTCCGCAGGTTCAAGTCCTGCTATCCCAGCCAAAAAATACGATTGCAAAAGCAATCATCTTTTTTTATTGCAATTTTTCATATAC
>JAZNVY010000054.1:0-8527 GCA_045593105.1 Eubacteriales bacterium | reverse complement strand
GCGTCGGGGTAGTTCTGCGTCTCCATGCAGAAGCCCTGATAAATGGAGATCGGACCGCCCTTACCCACCGGCTGATTAAGATAGTTGCCGCTATAAAACTGCAGTCCGGGACGGTCGGTATAGCACTCCATACGGATGCCGGTATCCGGCGAAACCACCGTTGCTACGTGGCGAAATCCCTCTCCGTCCAATACGAAGTTATGATCGTATCCGTTCGTCGGGATCAACTCCGCATGGGTGCCGTCGATATCCCGACCGATGGGCTTTTCTTGGGTGAAATCAAAGGGCGTTCCTGCCACCGGCCGAATTTCCCCGGTGGGGATCAGCTTTTCATTCACCGGCGTATACGCCGAAGCCTTCAAGGTCAGGAGATGATTGGTGATGGGCGCACCGTCAAAACCGTTTAGATTGAAAAAGCAATGGGTAGTAGGATTGAGGATGGTATCCCGCTCAGCGGTGGCTGTATAGGTCAACCGCAGAGTATTGCCGATCACCTCGTAGGTCACCGCAAGGGTCATATCTCCCGGGTAACCCTCCTCCCCGTCTGCCAATTGGAGGGTCAGCTTGAGCTGCTTGCCCTGGCGAACCCGATCGTGCCAGATCCGTCTATTCACGCCGACCGCACCGCCGTGAAGATGCCCGCCGCGCGCCTCTTCGTTGCAGGTCAATTGATACTCTTTTCCGTCCAGCTTGAATTTTCCGTCGGCAATTCGATTGGCAAACCGTCCAACGATGGCACCCATATAACCGGCGTTATTCTGATAGTCCTCCAAGCAGTCGTAACCCAGCGCCACGTCTACGCCCCGATAGCGGATCGCGTGGATCGCGGCACCGTATGTAAGGATCTCCACCTGCAGCTCTTCTTTTCCGATCAAAGTAAATTTTTCGGCCGCGCCGAAGGCTGTCTTTTCTACCATCTGTATTACTCCTTTATTTTCCAGTCAATGGGTTCTTTTAAAAACTCATTGGCTTTTTTAAAATGACCGCATCCAAAAAAACCGTTGTATGCAGAAAGCGGACTGGGGTGCGCAGCCTCCAAAATAAGATGCTGCGGAGCGGTGATCAGCGCCTTCTTTGCTCGGGCGTGACTGCCCCAAAGGAAAAAGACGATGGGCTCCGGCCGTTGATTTAAAAGCTCAATGATCCGATCGGTCAGCAATTCCCAGCCCTTGCCCCGATGAGAAGCCGGCGCGCTTTCCCGGACGGTCAGCACCGTATTGAGCAGCAAGATCCCCTCCTCTGCCCATTGGGTCAGTTCCCCATGGGAGGGCGGCTCGATGCCCAGCTCCGCTTGCAGTTCTTTATAAATATTTTTGAGTGAGGGAGGCGGCTCCACCCCTTTACGGACGGAAAAACACATCCCATGCGCCTGGCCGGGCTGATGATAGGGGTCCTGCCCCAGGATCACCGCCTTGACCTTCTCATAAGGGGTGTACCGCAACGCATTAAAGATATCTCCCATGGGCGGATAGATCTGCCGGGAGCGATACTCCGCCTTTAAAAACTCACGCAACTCCAGATAATAGGGCGCCTGAAACTGATCCGCCAGCAAGGCATCCCAGCTATTCCCGAGATGAACCATAGTTCTCCTTTCACGGAAGCGTCCGGCAGACCCTCTTCAGCCCACCGCACAGCAGGCGGATGGGGATTCCCAGCAAAAACCAAAGCAGACAATAGGGCAAGCAGATCTGACCCCAAAGATTCCAGCGCTTTTGGGAATAGTCCCAGACGTTCTTCCTCAATATTAAATTAAAAACAATACCAAAGACCAATTCGATCGCCGTAATGACGGCGGCAATCTTACAGCAGACCAGCCGGGCATGGCGCCGGGTGCAGATGGGATAAAGCAAGACCCCTGCCAATCCCCCTGCCAGAGCCATACTCCAATGGGTACGCCCGCGCCAGAGCAGCTCCAGCAACGGATAGCCGGCAAAGCCTGCGGTGAAAGCACCTAATCTCTCGCATTTCTTCACGGTTCACACCCCTTTCAAAAATAGGATGCACCGGAGAAGAAAAAATTATGTCTTGGCGAATCGTACCTTAAAAACACAAACGATATACCCCACCACCGTCCAACCTAAAAGCAGATTTAAAAGCAGCATTTTCCGCGCATTGGGCATCCGCTTTCGATAGGCGAAATAGGAGGGGAGCATATAAATGGGAAGCGCCACCGCCGCCGAAAAGACGCTGAGGGAATAAAGCATCGGAGGTGTCATTCCGGTCAGACCGGTATTCAGACTGAAAAAGCTGACGATCAGCCCAAGAATTCCGGTAGAGAACGAAAAAGACCAAAGGATCTTCCAAAAAAGGAAGATGGGATTTTCTTTTCGTGAGAGTTTTTCCATGTTCATGCCCCTTTAAATTTTAATAAAATCATCATAACACATTCTTAACAATTTTTCCATTGAATTTTTATCCAAAAAATGTATAATAATATTATGAAGACGGCATAAAACAGCCGCTTTTCCATTCCAACCGGGAGGTGCTTTCCTTGAACAAGCGTGCGCTGGTCATTGTCAATCCCCGCGCAGGGACTAAAAAATCGAAAAAAGATATGTTTGAGATTGTAGACCGCCTAAGTCAGCAGGGATACAGCGTTTCTGCCCAGACCACCACCCAGCGCGGTGACGGCACGCGGTTTATCCGAGAATACGGCAAGGAGCACGATATGGTCATCTGTTGCGGCGGTGACGGAACGCTCAACGAAGTCATCAACGGCATTTTGGACTGTGGACTGGAGCTTCCCATCGGCTATGTGCCGGCCGGGACTACCAACGATTTTGCCCGTACCCTGCAGCTGCCAAAGAAGGCGGAAAAATGCATGGATCTGATTCTGTCCGGATGGCCTCATTCCTACGATATCGGTTCCTTTAACGATCGGAACTTTACCTACATTGCTTCCCTCGGTGCGTTTACAAAGGTTTCTTATTCAACGCCGCAGAAGATCAAAAATGCCTTAGGGCATACGGCGTATCTGCTGGAGGGAGTCAAAGAGATCGGCAATATTTCTCCCTTCGAGGCGGAATTTACTGCTAACGGCGAAACCTATTCCGGAGAATTTCTTTTCGGCGCCATCTCCAACTCCACCTCCATCGCCGGCCTTTTCAAACTCAAAAAACTGGAGGTTCGGTTGGACGACGGAGAGTTTGAATTGATCCTTATCCGCAATCCCAAAAACGTCAGCGATCTTCGCGGCATCATTCAGGGTCTGACCAAAGGAAAATACGATCCCCGTTACGTGGTATTTACCCATGCTAAAGAGATCTGGTTCCAAGCGCCCAAGCCGCTTCCCTGGACACTGGACGGCGAATCCGGCGGTTCCCATACCGAAGCCACCATCTCCGTTTTGCATAATGCAGTCAAAATGATCATGTAAAACCATCAAAAGGGGATGTAAAAAAAGTCCGGAACGCAGAAAGCAAGAAAGAACACAGAAAAATATAGATTTATAAAAGCTTTCATATCCCCTAAAAAAGGGGCTGTAAAAAAACATTCGTTTTTTTACAGCCCCCTTTTTCTTCTTCAAGACGCAACTGTCCGTTTTATTGTACAAGTATTCTGCTACAATAAAACCATCAAAAGAAAGGAGATGCGCAATATGTACATTTTATGGTATATTTCCGTCTGTATGATCTCGCTCAGCACCGCTCTTGCCTTCTCCCTGAGGGCAGAAAACAAGCGGCTGAAGACCCGACTCACTCAGCAGCCGGAGGAGCAGACCATGGTTCGTCGGTTCCGTTCCATCGAAGCATAACGTCCGGGAAACGGCGCCCTTTTTGGGCGTGGACGATGCGAAAAAATACCGTCCGGCATCTGCCGAACGGTATTTTTATTTTTTTATAATATGATTTGTCAAAACGCCAAAGTGATCAGATACAAAATATCCCTCCGGCTTATCGGTCAATACGCTATAATAGGTCGGCTGGATCTGCTTGGTGACGAAGACAAAGTCGATGATCGAGGTATACTGATCAAAGGAGTCCTTTTCCCTAAAACCATTGGAGGTGCCGCAGTCCATCCCCTTTTCCAACGCCGCATGGCGAGAGTTTAAGAACAATTCCTCTCCCTCGCCGGTAGCATCGCCTGTCATGAGGATGGGGTAACCGGCGCCTCCCTCCCGCATATTGAAGTCCCCGGTCAAAATCACCGGCATATCCGCATATTTTTCTTTCACCCAGTTATGAAGCAGCAGGGAGGAATTGATCTCCGCCGTATCGGTCAGTCCAAAATGGGTGTTGATATGTGCAAAGGTGATGCCGCTCTTTTTCTCCTTAAAGATACACTCCGTGGCGATGCGGCAACGCTTGCCGTTTCCGTCGTCCCAGGAAGGGCTTGCCTCCTCCGGGGTATCGGAGAGCCAGAAATACTTTTCTTCCAAAAGCTCAAATTTATCTTTTTTATAAGCGATGGGCGTCGCCTCAAAGGAACCGGGCCCCCGATATTCAAAAAGCAACCCGTAGCCGCGGTCCTCTAACTCGCTAAAGAGGAAAAAATCCCAGCTGGGATCAAATTCCTGCAATCCCATCAGATCCGGCTGATATTTATCGACCAGCCCGAGAAACCGATCTGAGCGCAGCATGACTTCGTTCTCTGCCCCATCCGAGGCGGTGATCCGCAGATTTTGAGAAAGCACCGAGACCTCAAATTCATCCGGCGTGCCGCACCCTCCCAGCGGAAGGGACAGCACCAGGATCATCAGTAGCGCTATGATCTTTAATCCATTCTTTTTCATGTCGTATCCTCAAAATAATGGCCCCCGGCTTGCGCCGGAGGCCATTTGATTTTTTATTTCAGCGCCATTTCAATATAAAGTCCCTTATGGTCGGAGACCCAACCGTTCATCAGGAACTCATCAATGATCTCATACTTCAAGGGGGTGATCAAATCAGGAGAATAGAAGCAGAAGTCGATGGGGCTACCGGTCTGCAAGCCTTCATGGCCGTCACTATGATAACCGTTGCCGGTCTTATAGTTCAGATCCTCCAGATCCCAGTTGATATCGCTGAACTTTCCGCCATCTATCATGGCGTTATAACCGTCGTTATAACGGCTCATATTACAGTCTGCGGTAAAGAATACCGGATACTTGGTAAAGCCGCCCAAAGCCGACATGCGCTGAAGGATCAGATTCGCACTGCCGACGTGTGCTTTGGCGCCAAAGCCGTAGTGGGTATTAACGTAGAGGAACTCTTTGCCGGTGCTCTTCAGCCTCAGCTGAACCCAAAGGGCGATTCTATAGTGCTCTTCGCCCCAGCCCTTAGACTCCTGATCCGGGGTCTCAGACAGCCAGAAATAGCCATCCTTGACCAGCTCGAACTTATCCTTCTTCCAGAAGATGGGGGTGCCTTCCTTGCTGCTTTCGGCACGGTACTTCATGACATAATCATAATCCGGGAACATATCCATTAACTTATGATCTTCCCACCACTTTTCACCAACTTCCTGGAAACCGATGATATCAGGATCCCGTTTGGTAATGACCTCTACCAGACGGGGAGCGCGTTTTACGATATCCTTCTCGCCGCCGTCGTCGGCCACGCGAACGTTATAGGAAATGACCTTCAGCAGATTGGCTGCATCATAGTCAACCGTAGCGTCCTCATCGCCATCGTCGCCGGTATTCTCATCGTCGCCGGTATTCTCATCGTCGTCGGTGTTTTCGTCGTCGCCGGTATTCTCGTCATCGCCGGTGTTTTCATCGTCGCCGGTGTTTTCATCGTCGCCGGTGTTTTCGTCGTCGCCGGTATTCTCGTCGTCGCCGGTATTCTCGTCGTCGCCGACGTTCTCATCTTCGTCAGCGTTATCCTTATCGTCGTCATCCTTCGAGCTGCTGCTTTCGCTGCCGTCCGGTCTTTTGCCATGAGGAACGATAATCTCCGCCTTATCGGGATCGTCCACCTCGGTATAAGTAATCTTCGCCTCGCCGGTATAAGGAACCGACGGCTGCTGATCCTTCGCGGTCACGTAAATACCGGAAGCATCGCCGGCCTGATCCACATAGGTACGACCGACCTGGCAGGAAGCCAACATGAGTACGGACATGACGATCACCGTGACCATCGCCACCCGTTTCATCCACTTTTTATTCTTGAACATGGTTTGCCCTCCTTCTGCATGGCGCAGAATTGAATTGCGATAATTTTAGATACTAGTATTATATCATCAATTCGTCCACGATTGGATAACATCATGTTGTTTTTATTTAACACCATGTTGCTAAATTCAAAAGTGACTCTCTTTTTTAATTGAATAGTTTGATTTGCTTTGATATACTATAATAGCATAGAAAAAGCAAAGGAGACGAACGCCATGCTGAAACGTTCCAGCGGCATTTTACTGCATATATCCTCTCTAATGGGTCCCTACGGCACCGGTTGCTTTGGAAAGGATGCCATTCGTTTTATTGATTTTTTAAACGAGGCCGGCTTCCGCGCCTGGCAGGTACTGCCCTTCACCATTCCCGATAGCTGCAATTCTCCCTATAAAAGCGTCAGCGCCTTTGCCGGGAACCCTTATTTTATTGATCCGGAGCAGCTTTTCGAGGAAGACCTGCTGACGGCAGAGGAATTGGAAAGCTGCAAAGCCGCCAGCCCTTATGCGGTGGATTTTACGGCGTTGCACCGGCAACGGGCAAAAATTTTTAAGGCTGCCTTTTCCCGGTGCAGTCCGGCTTTGAAAGAGAAGATCGACACCTGGCGCCTTACCCAGCCTTGGTTGGAGGACTTCGCGCTCTATACGGCGCTTCAGGAAGAGAGCGGCAAGGATTGGATCTATTGGGCAAAGCCGCTCCGCCGCCGGGAGCCTGCCGCTTTGGAGGAGGCGCGGTGTCGCTTAAAATCCGCCATCGATCATGCTGTATTCCTGCAATATCTCTTCTTCACCCAATGGCAAAAGATCCGGGAGCACGCCCATGCGCAAGGGATCGAGATCGTGGGAGATATGCCCATCTACGTTTCTTATGAAAGTGCCGACGTCTGGAGCAATCAGCAACTCTTTGACCTGGATGAGACCGGCGCCCCCTCCGCAGAGGCCGGCGTACCGCCCGATTATTTCAGCGAGACCGGTCAGCGCTGGGGCAACCCTCTTTACGACTGGGACGCCATGAAAAAAGAGGGCTATCAATGGTGGATCCGCCGCATTCAGCACGCCCACACCCTTTTCGATAAGATCCGCATCGACCACTTCCGCGGTTTTTCCGCCTATTGGGCGGTACCCACCGCCGCAGAAAGTGCCAAAGAGGGCGCTTGGCGCCAGGGTCCGGGGATGGACTTTTTCAACGTTCTGTTTCAGCAATTTGATCGGGATCGTCTGATCGCCGAGGATCTGGGCGTTCGGGACGAAGCCTTGGAAAAGCTGTTGGAAGAGACCGGTCTTCCGGGGATGCGCGTCCTGCAGTTCGCCTTTTTAGGGAAGGACGACGGGATGCATCTCCCCCACAATTATCTGCCCAACACCGTCGCCTATACCGGCACCCACGATAATAACACCCTTTTGGGTTATCTCTGGGAGCTGACCCCGGAGAATCGCCGCTATTGCCTGGATTATTGCGGCTACTCCGGCACCGACTGGAAGGACGGCGGTGCGCACAATCCGGCAATCCGTGCCATTCTCCGCACCCTTTGGGCTTCGCCGGCACGGCTGATCGTCCTGCCGGTTCAGGATCTCCTGGGATACGGCGGCGATACCAAAATGAACCGCCCCGGCGTGGCAGAGGGCAACTGGAGCTATCGGCTGACGGAGGAAGCCTTTTCTCAGCTGGATGCCCAGGCATACCGCCGGCTTTCTCTTCTTTACAATCGTTAAAACCTGACTGCCAACCCCGGTTGGCAGTCTTTTTTATTTGCATATTGACATTTTTGGTTCAAAATGTTATACTTTTGGTCACGGAGAACAAAAAAGGTCAATTCAAAGCGCCCGGCCTGCAATTCAAGGCGGATTGAAAACACCATCCGGCAGGTGACGAGGAAAGGGATCATCGAACCATTCGGCGGAAGTCCCTTCGGTCAAAGCGTCTGCTTTGATCGTCAGGCTGAAAGCAAAACGGCGAGCGATCGCCCCACAGAGAGTCAGCCATCAAATTGAATTTAATAAGCACACAATCACAAAGGGGCGGTAAAAAGCAAAAGCTTTTTACCGCCCCTTTTTTAGGGGTTGATTCCCTTTTATTTAAAGAATCCATTATAAACCATTTTTCCTATACAGAGTAGGACAAAGCCCCAAAGCCAGGGGCTCAAGAGCGGATCGCCGTACGCCAGCGAGCGGGTGCTCCGCTTGGCCTGCCGTCCCTTGCCCAAAAGATCGCTGATGGCGGTCTCCAGCATTTTCAAGGTAAAGATCAAAATCAAAAAGCAGACCAACACCGCGATAATGACAAACAAACGATCCTGCATGATATAGCGGATGAAATCGGTTTGCTTGACCACCAATACCGCCACCGCATTATTGATCGCATGGGCGAAAACCGCCGGCCAGACGCTCCGGAACATCACCGTCAGCACGCCGTAGCAGACTCCTGCCACGAAGAGGG
>JAZNVY010000053.1:0-3904 GCA_045593105.1 Eubacteriales bacterium | reverse complement strand
GTCTTCTGCTCCTCGGTCAGTGCATCCAGTACGGGCTTCTCATTTTCGTCCTTCCAGATCTTGGTATACTCCTCCGCTACACGCAGAGCAACAGAAGGATTTTCGCAGGTCTTCATGACAGCGAAACCGCCGGCCCAACCGGCAACCGGGGTAATGATCTCCTTGACGAACTCTTCACCGGTAGCAGCCATTTCCTTTTCGCCGGTTACCTTCTCGGTAAACTCTTCGTCCATCATGGAACGGTAAGTAGTCTCATAGGTCTGGCCGTAGGGATATGCGACGAAATCCCAATCGGAAACCGTCTTATCCGCCAATTCCTTGACCTTCGGCAGGTCTTCCATGCCGCAAGCCACGAAGGAATAAGACTTCACAGCGTCGTTGCCTTCATAAATATTGAAGAGCTTATCGTAAACAGTCTCATCTTCCCAAGCGGAAGCCTTTTCAAAGAAGCCTACGTAGTTCTTATTCTCCACGCCCTTGACGTTCCAGTACCAAGACTGCACCACATCGGCAGTTGCTCTGTAGTCGTAGGTCGCGACGGTGGTCAACGTAGCTTTTCCGGTATTGGCACTGACGACAAATCCATCGTAGTTCTCCATACCGAACCAGATATCCAAGCCTTCCAGCGCATCCATCTCGGAAGCAATACCGACATTATTGCCGGCGGTGCTGGATTTCAGCATTTCAGTAAAAGCATTAATACTCCAAGTACGGTTATTGTACATCTCCACAGGATCCGTCACGTTGATCCCACGCAGAGGAGTAATCGCGCCCTGCGCATCCACTAAAGTTTCTTCGGCAAGAGCAGCGCTCTTGATGTTTGCCTTGTTATAAGCAAGAAGGTAGGGAGCGCCGATACCGGAAGCCACATGATAGTAGATCAAAGTCTCGTCCAGGTCATCTTTAGCATAAAATTTCTTGGAAAAAGAAGAAGAGAAGGTATTCAGTTGGTCTGCTAAATCAAAGTTAACAAAGGAATTGATCTTCTGGGTAAAGGTATGGACGTCGCCCCAGATGGCGTTATCCACGTACATCAGATCCACATCGTCGCCGGTCAAAACGGCACGACGGCAGGCGGCTACGTAAGCGGAACCGGTACCGGCTCTTCTCACGTTGACGGCGCAGCCGTACTGCGCGGTCATGGCTGCCACAGCCTTATTTTCTTCCTCAATGGGGAAGTTATCCGGAACCATGATCTTGACGGAACGGCCGGAAAGCAGCTCGTCGCTGACGCCGGTGGCGCTATTGGCCACGCCGCGCTCCACGCGCATGGTGGAGATCAAGGTCTCGATCTTGCTCAGAAGCTCCTCTGCGTCATAAGTAGAGGTAAACGGTGTAGCCTCCGGAGTAGGCTCTTCCGGCTCCTCGGGCTCTTCCGGTTCCTCGGGCTCTTCCGGCTCCTCGGGTTCTTCCGGTTCCTCGGGCTCTTCCGGCTCCTCGGGCTCCTCGGGCTCTTCCGGTTCCTCGTAGAAGGTCTTATCCTTCTCCGGCTGATCCTCGTACTGATAATCCGGAATGATCAGCAAAGCGCTCAGCTTATCGCTGATATCAGAGCCATAGTTTGCTACACCGACAGGACGCCGGACGTAGTTACAGCCGGCCAGACTAACCAGCACAACCACAACCAGCATGACTGCCAGGATCTTTCTTAACTTCATGTGAATACCTCCTGAAATAGCCTTAAGGGTAGAGCGACATATAATATATCAGTTATAGTATAGCATACCGCCATAACTACTTCAAGAAAAAAATTAAAATTAGCGATCTTCAACAAGTATTTTTGTTAAATTTTGTGCATTATAACAATTTTATTCGTCTTTATTTTCCGCCGCTTTGGCGGTGGAAATCAAGAAATTTAACCGTGCCCGAAGACCCAATAATTCATAGGATAATGCATCCACCAAAAGGGGTTCGTTGATCAAGGAAAGCTTTGTTTCAAGATTGGCCATCCGCTCCCTCAAATCCACCATCTCATCCCGGTAGGTATAGGCTTGTTTTTTCATTTTCTTCACCTCTGATTTCATTTTCGCCTGTTCCAATTATATCTATGCAATGGCACTTGAAAAAATCCATTATATATGATATAATCCGATCATAAATAGTGGTAGATACTATGATTTTTGGATTCTAAGGAGATCGTTTTATGCTCGAAAAATTACCGACATGGGTCAAAAATAAATGGGTCTTATTTGGAGCCAGTCTGCTGGCGGCGCTTTTGATCGGATTTCTGATCTTTCAGCTCTTTTTGCGGGGACCCTTGGCCACCTTGCTGACCAATCAAGGCGAGGAAGCCTTGCGGCTCAGAGATTTCAGCAAGGCCGCGGATAAATTTTCCACCGCGCTTACCCTGAAGAAGAACCGGGAAGCCATTTACCTGGGATACAGCGACGCGCTGATCGGCCTAAAGGAGCCCGGCAAAGCGACAGAGATCTTGGACAAGGGTATTGACCGTCTGAGCGGTGCAGAGTCTCTTTATCTGGCTAAAGCCTCTCTCCTGGCCGAGACCGGAAGGATCGGTGCGGCGGCGGATTTTCTCGGCAACATAAAGGATACCTATATCAATAAAAAGATCCAAGCATCCCGACCGGGAGATCTGAACTATTCTCCCCTCCAAGGAAAGTATAGCAAAACACAAAAAATCACCCTCCAGCCTAAGGAAGGCGAGACGATCTACTACACTTTAAACGGCGAAGACCCCACCCTGGCGTCTGCAATCTATAAAGAGCCCATCACCGTCAGCACCACCTCCACGCTAACCGCCATTGCAGTCAATCAAGAAGGGCTGGTCTCTCCCCGGCTGAAGCTGACCTATGAGATCGATAACGCCGACGAAGCCATCGAGTTTACCGACCGCAAAATCGAAAAGATGGTGCGTAAAGCCCTGGATCGAAAAAACGGTGATCTTTATGCCGCGCAGCTCGCGACCGTAACGGAGCTGAACAACGACGAAGTGGATGGGGATATCCGCAGTCTCAAGGATCTGGAATACCTCCCCCACCTGCAAAATCTCCGCATCAACAACGAACTGCTGATCGAAGATTACACGCCGCTTTCCAGCCTTTCGGAACTGCAGATCCTTTCCATGGCCGGATGTGCGCTTTCCGATACGGATCTCAGCTACATCAGCAATCTCACCCTGCTCACCGAGTTGAGCATTAACGATAATAAAATCACCTCTCTTCACGACCTCGATCAACTCAGTGAATTGGTCTTTTTGAACGCTTGCAACAATAAATTGAGCACAACGGTAGATATCGCCGCTTTCCAAAAGCTGAATTATCTCCACCTTTCCGATAATGATCTTTACGATCTGAGCGGTCTGGCAGAGCTTGGCGAATTGCTCTATCTGGATATCTCCAACAATTCCGTTTCTGATCTTTCCCCTTTGGCCAATCTTCCTAAATTGGAGGAGCTTCTGATCCGGGGAAACCGTCCCAATAACGTCAAGGCGCTGAGCACGCTGCCGGCGTTATCGCGGCTGGATCTTTCCGCTTGCGGATTGGCGTCCTTAAGCGTCGTGAACGACTGTATGGCACTGACTGTCTTGAAAGCTGAGGACAACGAGATCGCCTCCCTCTCCACCTTCCAGAAGCAGGTGACGGAGCTTTATATCAACGGAAACCCCTTGGCAGATCTCTCCCCCCTTCGAGCCCAGACCGGGCTGGTCACGCTGGAGGCTGCCAATACCAAGATCATGAGCGTCACCTGCCTGGCCGATCTTAAGACCTTAGTGACGCTGAACGTTGCCAATACCGCCGTCGTCGATGCAACGATGCTCAAAAGCTGCACCGGGCTGAACTTCCTGGTTTGCTCGCCGACCTGCAAAACCGAAGGCTTACCCGAGTCGGTAGAGGTCATCAACCCGGATCACGTCGCGGACGAAAAAGACGATTAAAAAAATCCG
>JAZNVY010000052.1:0-2652 GCA_045593105.1 Eubacteriales bacterium | reverse complement strand
GAAAAGGAGATTTTTGGTGAAAGAGAAAAAACTTTTAGAAACCATCCATCATAATTACCATTGGGTCGTGGCAGGTATCATGTTCATCATGGTATTTTTCTATGGCGGCGTAACGAACAATCTTTCCAGCCTGCATATCGTCCCGGTGACCGAATATCTGGAGATCTCCCGTGCTGAATTCTCCATGCTGACCAGTTCCCGGATGGTGACCGCCATGATCAGTACCTTTATCTCCGGTTTTTTGATCTCAAAATACGGTGCACGTCTTTGCTCCGGGCTGGGAATGGCGGCAGGAATGGTAGGTTATCTCCTTCTGGCGCAGATGAAGGCTCCCTTCTTACTGGTTCCTGCCAATGCACTTTTGGGAATCGGTTCCGGGCTTTGCTCCACCTCGGCGGCGGTTTTCGTCACCCGGGTGTGGTTTCACCGTCATGGCGGCACGGTATTAGGGGTGACCACCGCCGCCTCCGGCGTCGGCTCCAGCTTGATGTGTATCCTGCAAACGGCGGTAATGGAATCCACCTCTTTCCGAGGCTCTTACGTAGTTTGCGCCGTTGCCTCCGGCATTGGTGCTTTACTGGTCTTTTTATTCGTCCGTAATAAGCCCCAGGATATGGGACTGATGCCGCTGGGCTACGGAGAACCCATTAAAGGGCGGCGCTCTACCAATAAAGACGTCGGTGCCCCCGGATATACCATGAAAGAGCTTTGGCGGCGTCCTGCTTTTTATTTGATCTTTTTGGCGACTGCCCTTTCTGCAATCTCCGTTTATATGGCGTTTACCGTAATTCGTCCCTTTGTGGTGGATTGTGGATATACTGCGGCGGAGGCCAGCGGTATTCAAAGCTTTATGCTGCTCTTTTTGACGGCGGTCAAAATCCTCACCGGCTATCTTAACGACCATATCGGTGGACGGAAGGTCTTTCTGATCTGTTTGATCACCGGTGCCGTCAGTATGGGAATTCTGGCATGGACGGAAAATTATTATCTTATTCTGCTTGCCGTCTTTATTTATACCTGTTGCCTGCCGCTGACTACGCTGGCAGTCCCCTTTTTAGCCACCGATCTCTTCGGGTATCGGGCGCAGGCGGAATATACCGGCATTCTGCTTTCGCTGATCCAGATCACGGCTTTTATAGGAGAGGTCATGACCAATGCTTTTTACGATCATTTCGGCTCCTATCATTTTTCCTTTATCATTGGCGTCGCGACGGCGGTGGCAACCATGCTGATCCTTTGGATCATGACCCGCTTGGAAAAGAAGCAAATAAAAGAATGATATATTCAAAAAAGAGTGATCGAAGGGAGACACTTCCTTACGAAGTGTCTCCCTGTTTCTTTTTTAAAATGAACTTTCTATCTCAAAATAAGAATGAAAGACGATATTGTGAGACAGGTCTCACAGCGATATTTTTGCCTTGTGGCAAAAGCGATATAAAAGCCTCTGGCTTTTGCGATATTATATTCGTGCTTTTTAGCACAGCGAAAGCTGTATATCGCGTGGCTTGCCACATATCGCATCAAAGATATATCGCTCGTGCGAAGCACGAATATAGCTGAGGCACACTCCGTAAGGAAGTGTGCCTCAAAGATCACTCTTTTTTATTGCAAGTTTTTTTATAATGTAGTAAAATAAAATGTAATGAATTTTTTAGAGGTAGAAATATGAGTGATACCATCTGCGCCATCTCCACCGCCCCGGCAACGGCGGCGCTGGGAGTCATACGGATCAGCGGAGCGGAGACCTTCTCCATTTTGCGCCCCCTTTTAAAGCGGAAAAACGGTACTGTCCCGGAGTTTTTGCCGGGCAAGGCGACCCTTTGCCGCATTGAATACGAGGGGGAAGTCTATGATGAGGCGGTGGTTACCTTTTACGAGGGACCGCGCTCCTATACCGGCGAAGATACGGCGGAGCTTTCCTGCCATGGGGGACTTTATCTTTTAAAAAGCGTCCTGGAGCTTTTGATCCGGCAGGGCTGCCGATTGGCTGACCCGGGGGAATTCTCCAAGCGCGCCTTTTTGAACGGCAAATTAGACCTCATTAAAGCCCAGGCGGTCATCGATCTGATCGAGGCAACCTCCCGGGCAGAGCAGAAGAACGCACTTTCTCAATTAGAGGGACACCTTTCCAAAAAAATTACCGCCCTTTACGAGCGGTTAGTGGAACTCAATACCGCCCTTTTGGCGTACGTGGATTTTCCCGAAGAAGTAGACGCGCCGGAGGAGGATACCTTGGCGGAGCTGAAAGCCATTGACGTTATTTTGACCTCGCTTTTGAATGGCTCCGACCGGGGACAGTTCATTCGGGAGGGCTTGAATATCGCCATCGTCGGCGCACCGAACGTGGGCAAAAGCACCCTCATGAACCAACTGCTGGGCTACGACCGCAGTATCGTTTCCGCCATTCCCGGAACTACCCGGGACACCGTCACCGAGGGATGTCGTTTGGGGGATCTGAAATGTCATATTGCCGATACCGCCGGGATTCGGGAAACCACCGATCCGGTGGAGCGCCAGGGCATCGACATTGCCCGGCAACGGGCGGCGGAGGCTTCGGTGATCTTTGCGGTTTTCGACGGCTCCCGTCCCCTTGCAGAGGAGGATCTGCAGTTGGCGGAGCAATACGGCAATGACCGAAATCTTGCCATTATC
>JAZNVY010000051.1:0-14444 GCA_045593105.1 Eubacteriales bacterium | reverse complement strand
GCACCGGTTGCACCGGTCTCGCCCTTTTCACCCTGAGGACCTTGAGCACCGGTTGCACCGGTCTCACCCTTTTCACCTTGAGGACCCTGTGCACCGGTCGCGCCGGTCTCACCCTTTTCACCTTGAGGACCCTGTGCACCGGTCGCACCGGTTTCACCCTTTTCACCCTGAGGACCTTGAGCACCAGTCGCACCGGTCTCACCCTTTTCACCCTGAGGACCTTGAGCACCGGTCGCACCGGTCTCGCCCTTTTCGCCTTGAGGACCTTGAGCGCCGGTCTCACCGGTCTCACCCTTTTCACCCTGGGGACCCTGGGCGCCTGTAGCACCGGTCTCACCCTTTTCGCCTTGAGGGCCCTGAGCACCGGTCTCCCCCTTGGGACCTTGGATGCCGCTGGCACCCACTACCTTGCCCAGGTTGACGATCTTCGCATCGGAAAAGGTCAAGACCATTTCTCCGTCATTGTTGATCTCTACGTCGGTAATGCTGATGCCGTCGGCACCATTTTTACCGTCAACGCCGTCTTTGCCGTCCACACCGTCTTTACCGTCAGCACCGTCTTTACCGTCAGCGCCGTCTTTACCGTCCGCACCGTCTTTACCGTCTGCACCGTCTTTACCGTCAGCGCCGTTTTCGCCCTTGATGCCAAAGGCGTTGCCTATATTAAGGGTAGTATCGTCAGACAGCGTTAAGATCAGCTGTTCTTTTTCATTAAAAGAAGCCGATTTAATGGTTTGAATATCACTTTCTGCCAATTGCGTCAGAGCGCTTGTCCATTCTTCTTCCGTGCCGGAATAGCCGTGCTCCTTGGCAATATCATAAGCAGACTTACCGCTCAAAGAATCCAACCATTCCTGCACTGTACCGGAATAGCCGTTGTTTACCGCCAATTCATACGCAGAAAGACCGTCTGCCACCGAAAGAGAGGCAGGGATGCCTGCTTTTTTATGGATCAGCGTTGCCATGCCGGCAGAAATGCCGATGACCAGAATGATTGCGATCGCAATGGTCAATGCTTTTTTTAGACCAGGTTTTTTCATGATAAAACCCCCTATAATAAATAATTATAGTTTATTATATAACAACCATATGTTGTTGTCAATAACTACAAACAAAGGTTTTTCAAAACAACTGGTGATTGTTAAAATAGAAATGGGTGATAAACGTGGTAAAGAATTTAAAAGCATTAAGAACTAAACGGGGCATCAGCCAGCAGGCGTTGGCAGACGCTATGGGAATCAGCCAGCAGTCGATCAATCGCTATGAAAACCATAAGGTAGAGCCGGATATCGCGTTGCTGATTTCAATGGCCAATTATTTTGAAGTGTCCGTCGATTTTTTGGTGGGGCGAACTGATGAAGAGGGCAACAACCAAAAGGAGTTAAAGAGTGAAGCCTTTCTTCAAAAATATAAAGCGCTCGCGCCCAAGGAGCGCCATTATATCGACTCCATCATGGAAATCTTTTTAAAAAATAGTTAAAGGGTCTGTAAAAAAACGAATGTTTTTTTACAGCCCCTTTTTTAGGGGATATGAAAACTTTTATAAATCTATATTTTTCTGTGTTCTTTCTTGCTTTTTGCGTTCCGGACTTTTTTACATCCCCTTTTCTATTGAACGTTTAGCAGGTCGCGACCTTGGGGGCGCGGACTTTCTTTTTCATTTTGTAGAGCTCTTCCGTTGCCAGGCGCGCCTTGGTGACCGAGACGTTTTCCCTCGGGAAGCAGAAATAAGAAAATTCATTATTGCCGATGCCGATGACGTCGCCGATCTCGTACCAGTAATAATCGGAATAAAGTGTATGGGAGAAGATGGGGGACTGCTGATAATCCAGCTTGCCGTCGGCGCCGGTCAGATGAAATCCGTCCAAAGAATGGGTCAGCCGTCCCTTGCCGATCTTACAGACGCCGTCTAAATTGACCTGAACGGCAATATCCACCTCTGCATCCAGGTGATAGGTGCCCTCCTCCAGTTCTTTCCGGACGCATGCGCGTTGCCATTGGTACCAATCCGGAATATGGGGATATTCGGCGGTGCCGTCCTCCGCGGATAACTGACCGTATTGATCCATCGTCCATTGCTTGCGGCACGCATGACAGGTCAGATGAATTCCCTTGCCTTCCATTTGGTTTTCAGCGCCGCAGTGGGGGCATTTATAAAGGATGCGATGCAGACCGTCCGCCCGGTAGGGGACGTCGATGGCGATCCGGTTGTCCCTTTGCCAGGCAAAATTATCGAAGGAGAAGGCTTCTTCAAGAAGCGCGTCCAGCTCTTCCACCGATTTTTCCTTGACCTCTTCGGCGGTGGCGATGCATTTCACGTGGGCGCTGACCTGCACGTCCCGTACCTGGAGCATATTATAGAGCGGATCTCTGTGAAACGCGCCCTGGGTGATGACCGTCACCACCGGAACTCCCAGCCGCTTCATCAAAATACCCATCCTTCTCGGCAGGGTGGTGGCGCAGCCGTCAAAGGAATAGCCTGCCTCCGGATACATCAATACGCTGGTCTTATTCTTAGTCAGCATATATTTGAGATCTTGCAAAAGCGTCAAGTCTGCCACGTATTTATGGGTCGGCGTGCAGCCTAAAAGGCGCATCAGCTTCCCCAAAAACCCGGTCATAGCATCCACCGAGGTAACGATCCCCAATTTTTGGGGATAAAAGATACCGAAGGCAAGCTTCATATCGGTAAAGCTGGAATGGTTCATCAAAATGAGGCAAGGCTGCTTTTTCACCAGTTCCATCCGCTCGGTGGTGTAGCTGAACTTGGTCTTTCGTAGCGTGGGGATGCAGACCAGGCGAACGACGGTCGCCAGCCATCGCTGCGGCATCAAGGGCTTTTTATGCCGAAGCCGCGGCAATTTCAATACCTCTTCATAAGGCATTTCTTTGATATTGATTTTCATATTCTCTTTTTCTCCTATAAACTGTCTATCCCCATTATACCATTCATTTCTTAAAAAGCATAGAGGAAATTTCCACCTAAAAAAGCAGGTCATACGACCTGCTTTTTATGATTGCTTTTTCTTTCCAAAGGTGAAGCACGCCAGCAAGAGATAAGTCAGCGGGAAGGCGATCGCCACGGAGATGGTGTAAACGAACAGCTTTGGAATGGGGAAGAAATGGCATATAAGGGATACGAGAATATTTTGAATGATAAAATTCGGCAGATAGGAGATGCAGAATTTCAGAAACTTATGGAAGCTGAGCCCTTTTTCGGAAAAGACGAAAAAGGTGTTCAATAAGTAGGAGATGGTAAGCGCGATGCAATATCCCAAAGCAAAAGCTACGTTTGCCTGCTGAATGAATAAGGAAAACAAGCTGGCAAACACCACACCGTTGATGGCGTTTACGATCCCGACGAGGAAAAACTTAATAAATTTAATATCCAGGAAAAGCTTTTTCAGCTTTTCTATCGACGACGGCTTATATTCCGCCCAAGGGATCAGACGGTCTTTTTTGACGATAAACGCCGATTTTGCCATCTCCGCCATGGGCAGATCCGACGTAGAATCAGAATAAAAGGCGTCCACCGTGCCGTCCGGAAATCTTTCGCGAAACCGAAGAACCTTTTCTGCTCCGTAGCAATTATTTCCTGCAAATTTGCCCGATTGAGGATCCACCTCAGAGGCGATCAGGTGAGAAATATGAAGTTGCTTGCAGATGGGGGCAAGCAGGAATTCGGGCGATGCAGAGATGATCACGTCGTCCGGCTGTTGCTGCTCTAAATACCACTCTTTGATCTTTTTCTCGTGGGACATCCAAAATTCTTGCAGATGCTCTTCTTTTTTATGAATTCCGTTCAGAAAACTGAAGAACCGAGCTTTGAATTCCGTTTTAGAGATCTTTTTCAAAGTATACAAAACAAAGCCGAAGCATTGTCTTGGCAGGAAACGAAGTAAGCGGAGGTCTTTTTTCAAAGAGAAGAGAAAAAAATCAATGGTGCTGTCACCATCATAGATGGTTTTGTCAAAATCATAAACGTTCAAGGTTATTTCTCCTCGATGGTTTCCGGCTTCTTTTTATTTAGCATTGCCGAGAAGGAGATGGCGGCATACATCATGATGACGGGCAGATAGGGGAAATGGTATCTTGCTCCGGCAACCACCAAAATAGTAATACCCGTGCCAAGGATCATGATCAAAAGATAGGAATGTAGCAGCCAGTTGTTTTTTCGAACCGATTTTATAAAAATCCCGGCAAAAGCCAGCACACATAGAAGCATATACCAAAACTGATTGAAGATGATGAGGATGTCTCCCATCAGAAGTGGCTCATCGGATCGACCGGTAAGCTTTGCCGCAACATTTTTAACATAGTCGATTCCGGCGGTGTCTATTTTGTTATTAAAATAGGCGTTGCCGGAGTAGGTCTCGGTTGCGTAGAGGTAAAAGAGAGCTGCCGGCTTTTGAGCGATGTATTTAATAGGATGCTTTTTGATCCAATCAAAAGCCAGTTTTTTATAGTGTTCGTCATAATCTTTAAAGATCATGTCTTTGGCTTTTTCCGGCTCAACGTATCCTACCTGTCCTTCTTCGTGCACGCGCATAAAGGTTCCATCCGCATCGTCGTTGGCGCTCATCAGGAAATTAACGGGGAAGGTGGTGGCTTGGTAGATAAAGTGCCCGCAATTGATGTAAGAAAAGGTGCCAATGGTAACCAGTGTCAGGACATAGGCGGTTACCGTCATAAGAATGTGTCTTATTTTTCTCTTATACAAAAGATGGATTGCGACTCCGCCGATCAAGAAAGCAATTGCTAAAGGTCTGATCCAGTTGACTAATCCCAAAAGAAGGCCGCAAAGGACATATGTATATTTTTTCTCGGTGTGTAAAAATGCCAGCGCAAAAAATGCCAGCGCCGTGAAGATCAACTCAGTTCGCAGGGCAACCGTTTCTGAAATAAAAGTATTCAAAAGGCAAAACATGATGATGAAGTAATAGCGAACCAAGGGGGGTTGAGAGAGCTTTTTCAGCGTAAACAGGCAGGACCCTAACAACAATTGGGTTAAAAGGATGTTCAAAATGAAAACCACTTTCAAATTTGTGGTAACTCTGAAAATCAGCGTCAAAAGATTGACGTATCCATTTCCGTAAAAAAAGCGGTGGTGCAGATAGGAGGGATTGGGATACCAGGTACCGGCCTCTGCATTGGCTAAAGCAAAATTATGGTAGTCTATGGCATCGTTGGCTTGTTTGCCGCTGAACCAAAAGGCAATAATGATCTGCGATAATATAAAAAGACACCAAACGACGAATGCTACGATCTTTATTTTTTTTTCGTCCAAGAAAAAATCCTTGATTTTATTATTTTTACCCATGTTTATAACTGCCTCCTTGTTAAATTTTGCCGTATAGTACGATCAACATTAAGAGACCAAAGAGTAAAACCATTCCAAGCAAAACCTTGTCCCGAAGAATGACCTCTGTGGGGTCTCCGTCTTCAGTTTTTTCGATGTTCAAATTGTATTTCATGCTGATCAGAATAAGTAGGGGAATGGTCCAGATCAAAAGGGTGCTTCCCAGCTCCTGCATGACGTCAATGGTCCATAAGGAGTAGAAAACGATGGCAAGGCTGAGGCACATATACATGTTTTTGTCTAAAAAGTTGTAGGAATAGGATTTCAAGACCGCTCTGGTATCGGTTCCTTCGTTCCGGATCTCGTTTCGTCTTTTGCCGAAGCCCAGATAGAAGGAGCCAAGCATGGTGGTCAGATAGAACCAATTGGAAAGCTCAATATTGGTTACCGATGCGCCGTAGAGCAGTCTCAACAAAAAGCCGAAGGCCAGAATTGCGACGTCAAAGATCGGAATGGACTTCAATCCGCAACTATAGAAGATATTCATCACAATATAGATGAGGAGAAATGCCAAGGATCCTACTGACGGTGTCAAAACAAAGACGTTTAAAACAGTAATGACGATGAATAAAATTGCGGCCAGTATGATAGCGCTGGATTTCTTGACAGCGCCGGAGGCGATGGGTCTTTTACACTTGGTGCTGTGCAATCGATCCTTTTCTGCATCCTTGATATCGTTGATCACATAAACGATGGATGCGGCGAAAGAAAAGGAGATAAAGGCGATCAGCGCAGAAAGAAAGAGCTGTGGGTCAAACAGCTGTTTGCTGAAGATCAGCGGAAGAAAGACCAATAAGTTTTTGATATAATGGTGAACTCGAAGTAATTTAAGATATTTTTTCATTTTTCCATCCCATCAATATGTTTATTTTTTGGCATAGACTTTTACAATGTAAATTATAATTCACAAAGAATTTATAGTCAAGTAGTTTTTGTCACCACCGGCTTTGTTGAGTTTTTGACAAATGATAATACATAGAGAATTTATGTTACCGAAAGAAAGAGGTCGCGCACGCTGTGACAACTGCCTTGACTTTGTTGTGCTTAATATGCTATACTTTCTAAGAAAGAGGGGTTTAAAATATGCTTTTTTCAAGTACAATTTTTATCTATTTGTTCTTGCCTGCCGTTTTAATTGTTTACTATGGCTTTTTGAGAAAAAACCGAAAGTTGCAAAACTATTTCCTCACCCTGGCCAGCTTACTTTTTTATGCTTGGGGAGAACCCAAATTTGTGCTGATCATGCTTTTATCGATTCTCGTCAACTGGCTGTCGGGACTGATGATTGCGCGCAGCAAGAAAAAAAATAATCTTGGTATGGCAAAGCTTGCCGTGGGCATTTCTGTGGCGGTCAATCTTAGCATCCTTTTTATTTTTAAATATCTTTGCTTCACGGCGGATGTGATCCAGCAAGCGTTTGGAGTGTCTTTGGGGATTCCTCAAATTGCACTTCCTATTGGAATCTCTTTCTTCACTTTCCAAGGAATGTCCTATGTGCTGGACGTTTACCGCGATAAAGGCGTTGCCCAGAAAAACATCATGAACGTCGCCTTGTATATCAGCCTGTTCCCTCAGTTGATTGCCGGTCCTATCGTTCGATATGAAACGGTGGCGGAAGAAATCAATAATCGCCGGGAAACGATGGATGATTTCATGGAAGGCTTCACGCGGTTTATCATTGGTTTGAGCAAAAAAGTGCTGATTTCCAACACGATGTCTGTATATGCAGACAATGCGTTTAACGCAATCGGCACCCTGTCTGTGGCAGGAAGCTGGTTAGGCGCATTATGCTATACCTTCCAGATTTTCTTTGACTTTAGCGGATATAGCGATATGGCCATCGGTTTGGGACGGATGTTTGGGTTCCATTTTCTTGAAAACTTTGATTTCCCGTATATTTCCCGTTCCATTACTGAGTTCTGGCGCAGATGGCATATCTCCCTCGGTTCCTTTTTCCGTGACTACGTTTATTTCCCCCTTGGCGGCAGCCGTGTGGCTAAGCCCAGACTGATCTGGAATTTGTTTGTGGTTTGGCTGTTGACCGGCATTTGGCACGGCGCGAACTGGACGTTTGTTTTGTGGGGACTTATGTATTTTGTTCTGTTGGCAATCGAAAAGCTGACAAACCTTCCCAAATTAAAAACGGGGAAACTGGGCTCTGCTGCAAAATATGTGTATACGATGTTCTTCGTAATCGTCGGCTGGGTTATTTTCAGAGCCAATTCTTTGGGCGATGCCTTTTCTTACCTTGGGACGATGCTGGGCATGAACCATCGTGTTTTTGCAGACGCAACGTTCGTGAAAGAATTGCTTGATAGCATTATTCCGATTTGTATTGCCGCTTTGTTTAGTGTGCCGATTGGAAAATGGTTTCGGGCAAAATTCCATACGGAAAGTGCGCCTATGCGCATCGTTTCCGTTGTAGTAGTGGTTTTGCTGTTTATTCTTTCTATTTCCAGTATCGTGAGTAGCGCCCATAACCCCTTTATCTACTTTAATTTCTGAGGTGTATGTTATGAAGAAAATAAACCATAATTTTTGCATCTTTATTTGTATCGCGATCCTGATCGTGGGCGGTTGGTTCTCCCGTGTGATGCTGTCTGGGTTTAAGGATGCGTTGATTGGTTTTGTGGAAGATCATAGTATTTCCGCGTTTATCAGTGATATAGACAAAGCGTCAAACGATATCAGTTATAAAGGCGCGTTGCTGGACCTTTACTCTCTGTATTACCGCGTGCGAAATGTACGTGTGGTGGAAAAGTCGGATGAAACGGTTTTACGTCTGGAAAATGACTATCTTTCCGTGAAACGGACCCCCTTAGATACAGCTACGCTGGAAGACATTGGAGATGATTGTGCAGATTTAAAAGACGTAGCGGATTCTGTCGATGCTGATTTTATGTACGTTATGGTGCCTAGTAAGAGCTACTATAATGAGACGGAAGAGATCGATAGTCCCGTCCGACAAGAATATACCACCTATGGAGATATATTAAGAGACCGGGGAATTCATGTTTTGGATCTGGCAGATCGGATGAAGCAGAAGAATCTTACTTTTGAGGATTCTTATTTTATCACAGATCACCATTGGGTGCCGGAAACCGGTTTTTGGGCATCGGAACAGATCATGCAGGAACTGAACAAGGATCGGGACTATCCTTATGATGAGAAAACTTACGATTTGGACAATTATGACGTTAAGGTCTATGAGGATTGGTTTTTAGGGTCTCTCGGTAAAAAAGTGGGTCGCTATTTTACTCCCCTTGGCGTTGATGACTTTAGTCTGATTACCCCAAAGTTCGAAACGGAGTTCACCGTCACAGACTCCTATGGCAAGCGGAATGGAACTTTCGCAGAAACCATTGTAAACATCCCCAAGATCAATAGAAAGGGGCACTATACCCAGAACCCGTATGCTCAATATTGCTATGGCGGCTACGGGCTTCAGGTGATTGAAAACGAAAATGCCGGTGCGGATGCAAAGAAGATCGTGATTATCCGCGATTCTTTCGCCAGCTGCTCAATTCCCTATATTGCGCTATCCGCGGCAGAAACCCATTCTATAGACATTCGGTATTGGGACGGAGAAATGGAGCAAACCATCCCGGAGTATATTAAGGAAGTCGATCCTGATTGTGTAATTGTTTTGTACTCCATTATTGCTGAGAAGATGACGGAGTTTTTTGAATAAATTCATAAAAATAGATCCGCGCAAGATAACCTGCGCGGATCTATTTTTTATTTTGCCGTCTAGAGCATATTTTCAATAAAGATGCCTATATTGGGGACCCCACAAAACCGTGCGTTTTGTGGGGAAGAGGAGGCTGCCGGCCTCAAACGGTTCCATTTCGCCAAACCGGCGAAAGGAATCGCTATGGCCGGAAGGCGACGAGCGGTGGGGCCGGAGATCAAGACGTGGGTCACGGCACCGATGATCTTGCCGTTTTGGAGGATGGCACTTCCGCTCACGAGTGTGTCAAGATAGTACCAGCAAGTTAAGACACAGAACCGTCCTCTGCCTTTCCAAAAATTCAGTCAAAAAAGTGCTTCTGCCCGATATAGTGATTGCAATTATCCTTCGTTTGGTGTATCATTAAGGTAAATATAGATGGGATGACCGTTCGCGGAGATCTCAAAAAAGGGAGGAAACATACGTGAAAGATTGTAATTGTGGTTATTGTATGGGTGGCGACATTCTTGCAGGCTTCGGAATTAAGATTTGCGACCTGAAGGTCAGTCAGTTGATTTTGTTTAAGGAGCAAAGCCATCCCGGCCGTGTCATTGTCGCCTATAAGGATCATATTAGTGAGTTGGTGGATATCAGCGCAGAAGAACGCGCGATGTTCTTTGAAGACGTTGCGACTGCAGCCAATGCAATCCATAAGGCGTTCCATCCGGATAAAGTCAACTACGGCGCCTATGGTGACGGCGGTTGTCACCTGCATTTCCACTTAGTTCCCAAGTATAACGGGGAATTTGAATGGGGAACTCCCTTTGCGATGAATCCCGCCAAGACCTTCCTCACCAATGCGGAGTATGATGAAATGATTCAGAAAATCAAGGCTGCTCTGTAATGGTGTCACAACAGAATAAAAATGCAGGGGCAAATTGCCCCTGCATTTTCTTTATTCTGCCGCCGAAAGCATATTTTCGATGAAAATCCCATACCCGGCCGAGGGGTCGGAGATGAGGACGTGGGTGACGGCGCCGATGAGTTTTCCGTTTTGCAAAATCGGGCTGCCGCTCATGCCTTGGACGATGCCGCCGGTGGCGGAGAGCAGCTCCGGGTCGGTGACCTGGATGCAGAGATTACGGTTTTCGGTGAGATTATTGTTGATTTTGGTGATCTCGACGGTATAGGCTTTGGGGGTATTGCCCCGGACGGTGCTGAGGATCTGCGCTTTTCCCACCTGGATCTCGTTTTTGAGTGCAACGGGGTAGCTGATCCCCTGAAACTCGGTGGTGGCGGTACCGTAAAGCCCGGTATCGGTATTGGTGGTGACCTGCCCTAATTCCTTCCCGCGCAGGACGCCCAGCAGCTCGCCGGGGTCACCCTTTTCTCCCACCTTGGTGCCGGTGATCTCGGCGGTGACCAGGGTGCCGTCCTCCACCGGCATGGTCAGTCCGGTGTCCACGTCGGAGATGGAGTGACCAAGTCCTGCCACCGTTCCGCTTTCGGGATCGTAATAGGTGAGGGTGCCGAGGCCTGCGGTACTGTCCCGGACCCAAAGACCGATGGTATAGCCCTCTTCGGTGTGAGCGGGGGTGATCCAGATCGTCTGGGGTCTTTGATTGCGGAGAATTCGGGCTTTTTGCTTTTTCCCGTCGCATTGCTGTACTTCCGCCGCCAGTTCTTCATTGGAGTGGATCTCCCGATCGTTATAGGAAAGAATAATGTCGCCCACCTGTACGCCGGCATCCACCGCGGCGCTTTCCTCCTCCGTATCCACCACAATGACGCCTTTGGTATAGAGCTTGACACCGAAGGGCGTCCCCAGTACTACCAACTGCTTTTGATTGATACGGTTGACCAGAGCGTTTTTGATGGGCAAAAGTCCAAATAATTTGACCTTTGCGGTGTAGCTATCGCCCTCTGCCCGATTAGCGGCCGGGGCATCGGCCTCCAGGGTATAAAAAACACTGCCCGAGGGTTCCTCGCCGGGGAAGCAGTGATAAACCGTCGGGATTTGGGAAGCATAAATACCGAGCGCCGCCAGAATAATGGCCGGCAGGGTAAAAATGCTGATCCATTTTATCGCTTTTTTCATTTTTCAAAACAACCTTTCAAAGGTTATTTTTTGATAAAAATCGCGAAAAAAACGAAGTATAAAAAGGAAAAACGGCTGTCAAAGACAGCCGTTTTTGGGATTTTTTAACGGAAGAGAACGCCGGCGTAGCCGTGAATGTGTTCCCCTGCGAGGTAGCGCTCTTTCAGCTTGCGCATGAGAGTGGTATCTTCGGGAAGGTCCTTGTAATCGCCCTTAAAGCCGGTAAAGACAAAGCCGAAGATCTCTTTTCCTGCACTCTTATGCGGCCATTTTTTAAAGCCGTTCATAAATTGAGCGATCTTGGATTGGGATCCCAGCAGCTCTTCCAGGTGGGGATCCAGTAGCCAGGAGCAGCAGAAATAGGCCTTGGGTTTAAAGTCCGGAAAGAATTTGTCGATGAATTCCAAGCCCTCTTTGTAGCTCTTTTCTACCGCCTCGGGAGAGAGGTCGGTTTTTGCCGGAATATGGACGCTGACCACGTGGTCGCCGGGACGGAGGACACATTCCCATTCTGCTTTGGAATAGGTATGCAGTTTGTTGACGGCCAGGTTGTTGATAGAGGGATAGCCCTGATAAGCGTCCTCCGTTTCCTCGAACTTGGTTTCAAAGGCGCCCTCCTCGTCTTCAAATCCGGCAGAACCCAGTACCATGCCGGAGCGATGGAATTTTTGGGCGCCCATCAGCGGAAGGATTTCGCCGGTGGTGCGGTTTTTAAGGATGTAGGCTTCCGGCAGTTCTTTCAGTTCATAATTAAAGGACTGGAAGCGGAAGAGTTCGCCCCGGATGTAGGTTAGCTCCCAGTTGAAATAGGTGCGGTTATATCCCGGGCGCCCCCGACGCTTTTCGGTAGCGCCGATGCAATTATAGAAGGAGACCTGGACGCGCTCCACGTCTTCACCTTTAAAGCCCATTTTTTTATAAAAGGCAATGGTATCCGGAATACTGGGAATGAGGACTAAGTAAGGAAGCCAATCTCCGGCGAGGGTCTCGTCCGACTCCGGGGTGGGGATCAGCTTGCCGGAGACCACCGTCTTAGTCTTGATAGCGGTAGCCACCGTCTTTGCCCAGGCATAGCGGATGGGATCCGCCTTGATCTCAGCAGCCGCTTTTAGCGCCAGGTCGTAATACTCTCTTAATACGTGAAATTCCTGCTCGATCTTTTCGATGGCTTCGGCATCGCAGGGATCGACGCAGACCTCGTTCAGGTTTTCATATACCTCGATTAACTTTTCAGAATAATTTTCAACGCCTAATTTAGCGGCGATTTCTTGAAATTTCATAGGCTCTCCTTTATTTCTGGCCGGTGGCGATACGGACGCACTCTTCGTCCTCTTTCAAGACCTTGAAGATTTTTGCTAACCGTTTTGCACAGTATAAATTAAATGCCTGGCCGATGGTCTCGGTACAGCCGGTGGAGGGGTGTCCGCTATAAGCGTAGGGATGGTCTGCCGCCCACTGACGGGTAACGCTGACGCCCAGCTCTTGCAGATGCTTGGAGCGTCCGGTGGAATAGCCGTTTTCCAGCTCAAAGCGATCCTCGGCAATGAGTCCGGGGTAAGCGCCCATGATCCAAGCGGTCTCCATGAAATTGGCATGGCCGCCTCCGTAGCCGCCCTCACGCTCTGCAAAGCTCTTGAGGACTTCCATATCGTGATCGGTCAGCATGGGATACTCCTCCCGATGCTCTACAAAATGAGCATAGATCTGATCCGCTTTGTTGATGACCTTATCATAGCTGTTGGTCTTCATGGTGGCATAATTTTTGTTCTTATACCCTTGTGCACGGAGGAAATAATCCAGCACAGAACTGTTACCGCCATGGCAGTTGACGATCAGAATTTTTCTAAACCCATTTCTTGCGATCTCATCGCAAAGCTCTTCTAAAATGGTCAGAAGAGTATGAGGATTGAGGGAGATGGCGCCGTGATTTCGTTCCTTGGGCATTCCGTGAACACCGATCATATCCCCCAGCCACATAGCAGTGGGGAAGATCACCACGTCTTCCATGGTTGCCGCCAGCTCTACGTGCGCCTTTACTTCTAAAGAGTCGGTGCCAAGGGGCATATGAGGGCCGTGCCGCTCGGTACAGCCGATAGGCAGGATGCAAAGACCGCCGCTCTTTTCGATGGCGGCTTCCATTTCGTCAGAACGCAAAAATTCCCAATTCATAAAATTACTCCTTATTGTTTTTTACCAGTATATCACATTTTTTGCGAAAGTACTATAATAATTCCGAGATAAACTTGTATAAAAGATAGACCGTTATTTTTGCCCGGTGGCGATTTTGACGCATTCCTCGTCCTCTTTTAGGACTTTGAAGATATGAGCCAGTCGCCGCGCATTATAAAGGTTCATCGCCTGCCCGATGGTCTGGGAGCAGCCGTGGGGCGCGTACCCATCAAAGGCGTTGGGGAATTTGGCGTTATAGCCGCCAAAGCAGGTGACCCCTAGATCGGTAAGATACTGACCTCTTTTGGTGGAGCGTCCGCTCTCTAAGTCGTAGCGATCCTCGGCGATGAGATGGGGATACTGCCCCATCATCCAGGAGCACTCCGAAAAATCCGCGTGCCCGCCGCCAAATCCGTCGGGACGGCTTGCGTAATCCTTGAGTACCTCAAGATCCTGATCGGTCAGCATGGGGTATTCCTCCCGATGCTCCAGAAAATAAGGATAAGCCTCTTGCGCCTTATGGCTGACCTTATCACAGATGAAGGTCACCATGGTGGCATAATTTTTGTTTTTATAGCCCTGGGCGCGAAGGAAAAAATCCAGCAACGGCTTGTTGCCGCCGTGGGCATTGACGATGAGGATCTTGCGAAAGCCGTTTCTTGCAATTTCATCGCATAGCTCTTCCAAAACCGTCAGAAGCGTATGCGGATTGAGGGAAATGGCACCCTTATTGGTGGACTTTTCTCCCTTGCCGTGGACGGCTACCATATCGCCCAGCCAAAGTCCGGTGGGGAAGACCACCGCATATTCCAGCTCTGCCGCCATTTCGCAGGTGAATTTTCCCTGCAGTCCATCGGTGCCGATGGGCATATGGGGGCCGTGCTTTTCGGAGCATCCCAAGGGCAGGACGCAAAGTCCGCCGGATCTTTTAATGGCTTCTGCCAGCTCATCAGAACGCAAAAACTCCCAATTCATAGCAAAACCACCTTTCTACTTCAAATTATAATGTTTTTTTCGGGTTTGTCTATAGATCAAACGAACATTTAGGAAAAATGAACGCGAAAATCACAAAAAAGTGCCCCGGCTTTCAGCCGGGGCAAAAATCATGCGTTTTCTTTTTCGCTTTCAAGCAGCTCGTAATAGGCGTT
>JAZNVY010000050.1:0-1956 GCA_045593105.1 Eubacteriales bacterium | reverse complement strand
TTGATTCCTCTTTATCCTATTTATAAAGGTTTTTCGATCGGTCTATTGATCGCGTTAGCAATCATATTAACCGGCGTGCGAGGCTTATTTTTCGGCACGCTGGCATTTTTCGCCCCAAATGCACTTTATACCCTACTCGGTTACTTCCTTTGCTACTCATCCGCAAGGCTTTCCGTCGCCTTGTTTGAGCAATTAAAGGGCAGAGGAAAGCATGGAGCATCCTATCGGGAGTTTATCCAGCATATTTATTGTTTAATTGTCATATCGCCGTTTATAAGTTTAGGCGCTTTATGGGAAAATAAATTAGTACCGCTGTTATTAGCATTATTTTAATTTTTGGAAAGGAGGGAAGAGCGTGGAGCGTACTTACATTAATTTTTGCAATTATCTGATGACCAAAAAAGGCACCTCCGCCAATACTCTTGCCTCCTATCAACGCGATCTTCGCCAATTAATGGTATATCTTCGCGAGCACGAGATTAAAGCATGGACGGATGTTTCGGATGTGGAATTAAACCAATACTTTGAGTTCCTGAAAAAGCTTAATAAGAGCGATGCAACCATATCCAGATCCATGTCAACCATGCGTTCTTTTTTCAAGTATCTTGTTTCTAAAAAAGTGGTATCTGCCAGTCCGATGGTTGGAATCAAGGGCTTGAAGGCGGAAGCAAAACTCCCCGAAATCTTAACTAATGAAGAAGTTGAACTTTTGCTTTGGCAGCCTGACGTTTTAACGGTGAAAGGCATTCGTGACAAAGCCATGCTGGAGGTTCTGTATGCATCCGGAATTCGCGTAAGCGAACTTTTGGCATTAAAGGTGACAGACGTCAATTTAGATGTCGGCTATCTCATGCTGAACCATCATGAAGAGAACGAACGGATTATTCCTCTTTATAGCTTGGCGGTACAAGCTCTTCGCAATTATTTGACCGAGGGACGCCCTCAGCTCGTCACCTCCGCCAAAGAGAATACGCTGTTTTTGAACACAACCGGGCAACCCATGACACGTCAGGGTTTTTGGAAATTGGTCAAGCATTATACTGCCGCCGCTAATATCGAAAAGGATATTACACCCAAAACGTTGCGCCATTCTTTCGCCACGCATCTTTTAGAAAATGGTGCAGATATTAATATGGTCAAGGATATGATGGGGCATTCCTCTATCACCTCAACCAGAGTTTATGCTAAGCTTCTTAAGAATAAGTATTTAAGCACATATGAAAACTGTCATCCCCGTGCAGTAAAGGCTGGTGAATAAAGCATGGGACTCTTTAATCAATATATGAAAGAGGGAAAAGGGGTCAAAAAGGACGAGCATACACCTCGCCCGATCTTATTTTTCCAGATTTATTTTCGTAAATTTTGGAACTTAATTATTTTGAACATGATTTATGTTCTCTTTTGTATCCCGGTCATTACCATTGGCCCTGCAACCGCCGGTATGACAAAGATCCTTCGCAATTATGCACGCGAAGAACACGCCTTCGTGTGGGGGGATTTCATCGAAACATTCAAGAAAAATTTCAAACAGTCATTTTTGTACTCTGTTGTTGACCTTCTGGTTACCGGATTTCTGGTTTTAGATCTGCTTTCGGTTTGGAACGTGCCGAACCGCTTAATTATGATCCTTTCTACAGCCGCGATCCTACTTTCTTTTACTATTTGGGGTTTCATGCGGTACTACATCTATACGATGATGATCACTTTTCGGCTGACGTTTCGCCAGTTGTTAAAAAATGCGTTTATTTTTTGTTGGGCCGGTTTTCTCCGCAATTTATTCTTGACGATCTTTCTGGTTATTTCCGGCATTTTAACGGCATATATCGTTTATATTACGCAAAACGTTGTACTGTTAATTCTAATTTTCTTCTCGCTTTGGTTCTCTTTTACGGGTTTGCTGACGAACTTTATGGTCTATCCGTTGATTAAAAAGCATATGATCGATGGGTTTGATCC
>JAZNVY010000049.1:0-5188 GCA_045593105.1 Eubacteriales bacterium | reverse complement strand
GATTGCCTGGGCGAAGAGTTTTTGGAAACCGTCAAGACCGGTGACCGCATCAAGGTTGATGAAGACGGCACCGTCACCATCCTATAAAACATAAAAAAGAAGGTTCGACATAGTCGAACCTTCTTTTTTATGCATTTTCGAAAACTTCGATTAAATACTTTGCAGCATCCCGGACGTACCGATCAAAGGAAGCGGTCAAAGGCTCCGGGATCTTACTCCAAGCGATCTCATAATTAAAGACCCCTTGATAGCCGATCTCTTTGAGGGCACGCATCGTCTCCTCCCAAGGCAGAGTGCCGCAAAAGGGAACCGTATGCATATCGTAATCCCCCTCGTTATCATGCAGATGAAGCATCTTGATCCGATCCCCTAAAAGACGGATCGCATGGGGCACGTTTTCATATTCATGATAGCGGTTACAGTTGGCGTGACCCACGTCCAAGCAGAAGCCTACCCGATAACCCTCGGCTTTCAGGCGGTCGTAGGACTCCATCGGCACCCTTAATTCCCGATGAGAACTGTTTTCAACTGTAATGGTTATTTCCTTTACACCTGTATCGGCATATAACCTCTTGACGTATGTGACTGTGTTTTCTATTGCGGTATCAGGATCCTTACTGCTTTTATCCACGTGCATCACCGCCCACTTCGCGCCCATCCGCTCCGCGGCAATCAAGGCACGGCAAGACATTTTATGCTTGGCAAGGTTCTCCGGATTTTCCAGATTGAGGTAATCATAGCGAAAAGGCAGATGACAGCTATTGACAGTCAGCCCCAAGTCTTCCAGCCGCGCCTTCTCTGCATCGATCCGCTTCATCCAATCGTCCCCATCCAAAATAGGATCGTGACGCTCCCCCTCCGCGATGGTGGAGCAAAAATCCACGTCTATTGCATCATACCCCAGCGCCGCAAACCGCTCCGCTCTTTTTAAGTTAAAGGTAGCCGAAAGTAACATTTTACACCCCTATAATCAAGGGCTTTGCCCCAAAAGGCAAGCCCTTGTTTTTATAATTTAGAGAACCCGTGGCAGTTAATAAGCGCATCCAGCTTTTCGCCCTTAGCGCAAAGGGGGCAAAGCTTGGCAGGGAGGGAGAAATATCCGCCCAGATGCGAGGGGTCAAAGACGGAATTGATGGTAAAGCCGCCGATCTCCTTCTGGGTGGCAAAGATGGAGGCGACCCCCACCGCATCACCGCCGTAGTATTTAATGGCATCCAGGGCGTTCAGCACCGTACCGCCGGTAGCCACGGAAACCGCCAGCACCAAGACGTGCTTGCCCTTGATCATGGGGATGATATTATCCCGGAAGAGCATCTGGGATCCGCTCATCTCGGGGGTCACGACGTAGATCGTCTGATGGGCGTTAATATTTCTGAAGTCATTGCGCACCAAAGTATCAGCAAGGCAGGTGCCCACCACCTCAGTACCGTCCAGGCAGAGGATGGTATCCACAATAGTGGTAGAATACTTATAGTTTCCGCAAAGCTTTTCCGCCACCGCTTTCGCCTCGGAAAGACGGGACTTCTGCGCCGCTACGTCAATATAATAATTGCTGTGCGCATTATTGGTGGCAAAATGACCCTTTGCGACACGTAAAAACAAATTATTCTGATTGGTTTTGATCTTTAAAATCTTATCGGACGGCATATGCGTTCCTCCTCAATGGTTTGATACTTTTATTATAAAACAAACTGCCCGTCATTACAAGTATTTCATAATAAAAAATCCGTGCCATCGGCACGGATTTTTTAAATTATTCAATTGTCGGTAAGGTTGCCACCATGACAGCCTTGATGGTATGCATCCGGTTTTCCGCCTGATCAAAGACGATGGATTGCTCACTTTCAAAGACTTCGTCGGTAACTTCCATTTCGTTAATGCCGTATTTCTCGCTGATCTCCTTGCCCACGGTGGTCTTGAGATCATGGAAGGAGGGCAGGCAATGCATAAAGACGGCGTTTTTATCGGCCAGCGCCATCAATTCCTTGGTTACCCGGTAGGGGATCAGATTGCGGATCCGCTCTGCCCATACCTCAGCCGGCTCGCCCATGGAGACCCAAACGTCGGTATAGACCACGTCTGCACCCTTGACCGCTTCCTTGGGATCCTCGATGAATTCCAGGATCGCACCGGTCTCTGCGGCGATCTTTTTAGCCTCACCGATAAGACCGTCCACCGGCCAGCTTGCCTTGGGTGCGCCGATCACGAAATGCAGACCCATTTTAGCGGCACCGATCATGAGAGAGTTGCCCATGTTATAGCGTGCATCGCCGAGATACACCATTTTAATACCGCGGAGCTTACCGAAATGCTCCCGAATGGTAAGAAAGTCTGCCAGAATCTGAGTGGGATGGAATTCATTCGTCAAGCCATTCCAGACGGGAACACCGGCGTACTGCGCCAATTCCTCCACGATCTCCTGGGCAAAGCCCCGATATTCAATGCCGTCGTAAAGCCGACCCAGAACTCGGGCGGTATCGGCAATGCTTTCCTTTTTCCCGATCTGAGAGCTTTGGGGGTCCAGATAGGTCACGCCCATCCCCAGATCATGCGCCGCAACCTCAAAACTGCAACGAGTCCGGGTACTGCTCTTTTCAAAGATCAAAGCAATATTCTTTCCCTCGTGATAACGATGGGGAATGCCCTTTTTCTTCTTTTCCTTGAGATCTGCAGCCAGATCCAAAAGTGCCTCGATCTCTTTGGGGGTATAATCCAGTAATTTCAAAAAGTGACGATTCTTCACGCTTCTTCTCCTGCTACTTTCTTAATAATTTCTGCGGCCTTTTGGAGCAACTCCATGGGGATGTTGAGCGGCGGCAACAACCGCACTTTATTCTTGGCGGTCAAAACTAAGACCCCCTCTTCCCGGCAAGCGGCCACGATCTCCGCCGCCGGACGCTCAGTCTCCAGCCCCAGCATCAGTCCCATACCGCTGATGCCCTTGATGCCCTTGGCACCCTCGAAGGTCTTACAAAGGTACGCAGATTTTTCCCGAACCTCTTCTAATAATTGATCATTCACACGCTCTAAAATATGTAGAGCGCCGGCCGCCGCGATGGGGTTTCCGCCAAAGGTCGAGCCGTGGGAGCCGGGGGTCAACACCGCCTCTGCGCGTGCCCCCATCATGCAGACGCCGATGGGCAAGCCGCCGCCCAGACCCTTCGCCGTGGTGACCACGTCCGGATGAAGTCCGAAATGCATATAGCCGAAAAGCTCGCCGGTACGGCCGTTTCCGGTCTGTACTTCGTCGATGACCAGTAAAATATCCTGCTCGTCTGCGATCTTCTGCAAGCCTTGGCAGAATTCCGCCGTCAGAGGGAGGACGCCGCCTTCTCCCTGTACGGGCTCCACCATAATGGCGGCAATCTTATGCTCCGCCACCAGCTTTTCCACCGCCGCAAGATCATTGGCCGGCGCATGGAGAAATCCCTCGGTCAGAGGCTTGAAATCCTGATGAAAAACCTCCTGCCCGGTGGCAGCCAGGGTGGTGATGGTGCGGCCGTGGAAACTATTTTCCAGGGTGATGATCTTAAAATGATCCTCCCCTTTTTTCTCCGCCGCATACTTGCGCGCCACCTTAATGGCACATTCATTGGCCTCCGCACCGCTATTGCCGAAAAACACCTTTTTCATACCGGTTCGCAGGCATAACTGCTCCGCCAATTGAACCTGGGGTGCAGTAAAGAAAAGATTGGAGGTATGCTGCAGCTGATGCAGCTGCTTCTCCACCGCCTCGATCCAGCCGGCATCGCAGGCTCCTAAAAGGTTAACGGCGATGCCGCTGCCGAGGTCAATGTACTCCTTGCCGTTCTCGTCCCAGAAAAGGGAGCCTTCGCCCCGCACCAACTCCAAGGGAAAACGGTTATAGGTATGCGCAATATACTGCGCGTCTAATTCTTTGATGCTCATGCTTTCTTCTCCACTACCATGGTTCCGGCGCCCTCATCGGTAAGGGTCTCGATCAGAATAGAATGAGGCACTCGCCCATCCATGATGATCACCTTTTTCACGCCGTGCCGGATAGCCTCGATGCAGCACTCTACCTTGGGAATCATGCCGCCGGAGATGACACCGGTCTCAAAAAGCTGATGAGCCTCTTCAATATCCAACTCCGGAATAAGGGTGGAAGGATCGTTCTGATCCCGGAGAATACCGGAGATATCCGTCAGCGTAAAGAGCCGCTCCGCCTGCAAAGCGCCGGCAATATAGGCCGCCGCCGTATCGGCATTGATGTTATAGACGTTTCCCTCGCCGTCCACGCCGACGGTGGAAATGACGGGGATATAGCCCCTCTCCAAGAGATCCATGACCGGTGTCACGTTGACCTTGGTGATCTTGCCCACAAAGCCCAACCGCTCATCCTTCATTTCGCAGCGGATCATGCGGTCGTCCATACCGGAAAGGCCGATAGCGCGGCCGCCCTTGACGCCCAAAAGATTGACCAGACTCTTATTGATCTTGCCGGCCAATACCATCTGAACGATATCGGCAGTTTCCTTATCAGTAACCCGAAGACCGTCCAAAAAGACGCTCTCCTTGCCCACCTTTTTCATGGTCTCGGTGATCTCCGGACCGCCGCCGTGCACCAGCACCACCTTAACGCCGATCAAGGAAAGCAGGACGATGTCCTCCATCACCTGCTCCTTGAGCTGCTCGTTGATCATGGCGTTTCCGCCGTATTTGATGACGACGATCTTGCCGTTATAACTCTTAATGTACGGCAGAGCCTGGGTCAGCACCTCTGCCCGTTGCGCGTTGGTAATCTTCAAATCCATTTTGTTCTCCTTTAAGTGCGATAATCGCCGTTGATCTTCACGTAGTCGTAAGTCAGATCACAGCCCCAGGCGGTAGAAGCCGCCTCGCCGTCGTGAAGATCAATGAGGATCTCGATCTCCTCCTCTGAAAGCACCTTTTTAGCCATGTCTTCTGAGAATTCGACGCCGGCGCCGTTTTGGCAGACCAGCACCTCCCCGGCTCCCGAGGCAAATCGCACCTCCACCTTAGTCACGTCTACTGCCGCGCCGCTATAGCCGATCGCGCAGAGGACTCTGCCCCAGTTGGCATCGGCGCCAAACATCGCCGCCTTGGTCAGCGAGGAGCAGATGACACTCTTCGCCACCGTCTTGGCAATACCCAGCTCCGGCGCACCGGTCACCTTACATTCCAAAAGCTTGGTGGCACCCTCGCC
>JAZNVY010000048.1:0-2559 GCA_045593105.1 Eubacteriales bacterium | reverse complement strand
GCAATATCACTTTACATGCCGAGAAAGATATTCTTTATTTTCGGCAAGCATTTACCTTTCTCAAAGTATGTAATCCACTATGACACTTTCAACTTTTGAAAGTGTCATTTTCTCTTTTGTATAGAAAAACGGAGACTACTTCTTTACGAAGTGTCTCCGTTTTGGGCGTTTTTTTATTGGATATTATTTATTCTTCCGTCTGTTGCAGAGATATCCTGCGAAGAGGATAACTGCAAAGAGGATGAGATAGAAGATGACGGGGCAGGAGAAGGTTCCGTTTGCCTTAGCGGCGTTGTAGGGGGTAATGCCGTGAGCATAGATGGCAGCAAATACCATGAAGCCGCAGGCGATCATGGAAAGGGTCGGCAGAATAAAACGTTGCATGACACCCAGATCCTTTTCCTTCTTCATCCACATAATGAACATAGGAATATAAAACGCATAAATAGTGACGATGGGCAGTTCAGAGGAATCGAAGTTAAAGAGCCCGAACCAGCCGCCATCGGGGGCGAGATTAGCGCCGTAGAAGAAGAGAAGCCAGACGGCACAGACGAAAATACCCCAGATCGAGGAGTTGGTAGTCATATTGGTGGATTTATCCACCTGGCTGAACATTTCGGGCTTAGGACCCTGGCCGCGCTCAGCGATTGCGTACATTCCTCGCGTGGCGCCGACCATCAAGCCGTTAAGTGTGCCCAGGCAGGAGATGACGATGCAGATATTTAATAAGGTACCGCCGATGCCGCCAAAGATATTTTTAAATGCAGTAGTGGCACCCTCTTCCATCAGGACGGAATTGCTTGCACCGCCGGCTACGCCGATGTAATAAAGAACGTAAGCCACTACGACGATAAAAGCGCCGATGATCAAGGCGAGAGGAAGATTCTTCTTTGGATTCTTAAGTTCTGCATTGATGGAGGTTGCTACGATCCAGCCTTCATAGGCAAAGACAGTAGCAACAATTGCAGCGAAAAGACCGCTTCCCATGGTACCGCCCACCGCTTCGGTGACGACAGTGGTGAAATTCTGAGTCAGTGTGCCGTTCACCAGCCCGACGATGGAGCCGACAATGGCCATCAGGCTGATGGGAATTAATTTAATGATGGTAGCACTGACCTGAAATTTACCGGCCATCTTGGGGGAAAGGGCGTTTAAGGTGTACGATAAAATGAGGAAGAAGCCTGCCAAAACCATAACACGGGGACCGGTCATGTCCCAGCCGAGGATGACGCCGAAATACCGGGCAGATACCCAAGCCAGGACGGAGGTCATACCGGGATAGTAGATATTGACCATAAACCAAGCCAGATAATAAGCGTAGTTTTTGCCGCAGGTGGCTTCCGCATAGTCTACAACGCCGCTTACGCGTTCATACTTAGTCGCCATGATGGCGAACTGCGCCGAGCAGACGATCATGATAGCGCCGGTGATGACCCAGGCTGCGATGCCGAGAGGCATATTGCCGCCGGTGGCATTAAGGACATTTTGCGCCTTGAAGAAGACACCTGAACCAATGACGGTACCCACCACCATGCAAATGGCGGTCAAGAGACCGTACTTTCTTGTGAGTTTTTCCATAGTTTTCTCTCCGTTTTTAATAATATACTATATTTATAACTTTAAAACCAAAATTTGTCAATAAAAACCGTTAAATAACTTTCAGTCCGTCTATCCAATTGCAAATTTCTGCCACCGGATAAACCTCTGCAAACTGAGGAAGACCGATCCGATAGCCTTTGGCGGCGCGTATATCGTGATGGTAGTCACTGCCGCCGCTATAAATGAGATCATACTTTTTGCAAAGGGAGAGCAACCATTCCCGTTGCTCCGGCGTATGGACGGCGTACCAGACCTCCAGTCCGTCCGGCTTGGCAAAGCGGATCAACTCCTCAGTGGCTTCATAGATGGCCTGATCGTAAGCGCCGGGATGGGCGATGATGGCCTTGCCGCCGATGCTACGGATAAAGTCGCAGACCTCGTTTGCCGGGGGGCTGAACCAGCCGTTATGCAGGAAAAAGGGGCTCTTTTTATTATAGACCTCCCGACGGGAGAAGATGCCGCTGTTCTCAGCAGATCCGGGATCGGTAAATCGGGCGACGTTCTCGGGATAGCGGATAACTTCCATGAACATGGAGCCTCTTCCACCGTGCCCATCCTTCAGATTTTGCCGTACCTGCGCCTCATTAAAGCGAATGTCCATCTTGCGGTACTGCTTGATGAGTTCTTCCAGTTCGATTTCCCATTTCTTTTCCAGCGGAGGGAACTGGGAGAGGTATTCCCGGGCATCCTCCGGGTCGATGCCGTAGCCCAGGATCTCAATGCCCTGCCCCTCATAATGGGCGGTGAATTCGCAACCGGGCAGGATCTGACCGGAAAAGAGCTTGCGCACCGCAGGATCCTTGAGATCGTCGTAGCCCAGCATGGTCCAATGGTCGGTGATGGAGATCAGGGAGAGCTTCGCTTCCTCGCATATGGTGAGGATCTCCGCCACGCTGTGCCGACCGTCGGAGTTATTGGTATGTAAATGCAGATCGATCATTTATTGATTTCCTCAAAGGC
>JAZNVY010000047.1:0-3863 GCA_045593105.1 Eubacteriales bacterium | reverse complement strand
GGATGCTCTTCTTTGAAATAGCGGCTTTGGATCAGCGCGAAGCTCAGCATGGGGAAAAAGAGGAGCTTCATATGCTCCCAGGTAGACTCATTGATGCCGGAAATAGGCACCAGGAGAGGATTTTGGCCGCTCCAATCGTAGGCAAAATGGAGAAAAACGCCCCCTAATCCGGTAAAAAGAAAGCCAAAAAACTGCCATTTCGAGATGTTTATTTTCATAAAGCTCCCTCCAATACGGTAGAGTATATGATAAAGAAAGCCGTCTTATTCTGTATCATTTTTAAGTGCAATTGTTGTAATTTCTATATGTATATGTTATAATAATAGATAATTGTGTTTTATAAGGAGAAGCGGAATGATCAAGATTTTGACCATTATGACCGATGCCACGCTGGGCGGAGCCGGGCGTGTGGTATTGCAAACGCTGAAATGCTTAGATCGGGCTCAATTTGAAATGGTAGTGGCAGTTCCCTCCGGTAGTGCGCTGGTTGCTTTGGTGGAGGAGCTGGGCTATCGGGTCATCGAGACCGAAAAGGGGCACGATCGTTCCTGGGAACGGGGTGCGGTGGCAGAATATAAAAAGATCATCCGTAAAGAAAGGCCGGATATCGTCCATACCCATTCTTCGCTGGCCGGTAAGGTGGCGGCGTGGCTTTTGAGGGTTCCGGTGCGGATCTATACCCGTCATTGCGTCTTTGATATGCCCCGGAGGGCGACGACCTTTCCGGGAAAGCAGATCAGCGGCCTGATCAATAATACGCTTTCGACTGCGATCATTGCGGTGGCGCATGCGGCAAGAGATAATCTTCTGGATACCGGCGTAGACGGGCGGAAGATCACCGTCATCATCAATGGTGTTGAGCCGGTTCCCATCCTTTCGGCAGAAGAAAAAAAGGCGTTTCGCCGATCCCTGGGAATTGGAGATGAGGAGTTCGTCTGCCTGCTTTCTGCAAGAATGGAGGTCTATAAAGGACATTCATATCTTTTGGAAACGGCAAAGAAGCTTGCTGATAAGCCGGTCAAATTCATCCTGATGGGGGATGGCAGCTGCCGTGCTGATCTGGAGTGCCAGGCAAAAGAACTTGGCATCGAGGATCGGGTGCATTTCACCGGCTTTGTGCTGGACGTAGTGCCGTATTGCAATATTTGTGATATTAATTTGAATTGTTCGTACGGAACAGAGGCATCTTCTATTGCCCTGGCAGAGGGGATGAGCCTTTCAAAGCCGGCGGTTGTCACCGATTTCGGCGGCAATCCTTATATGATTACAGACGGCTTAAACGGGCTGATCGTTCCGCAAAAAAATGCCGATGCAATGGCGGACGCAATTTTGCGGATCATGGAAGAGCCGGGGCTTTATGAAAAGCTTTCAGCTGGTGCCAAGAGTGAATATGAAGAGAAATTTAATGCTCGGGCGATGACCGCCCAGCTGGAGGAGCTTTATTTAAAAGAGGTCGCGAAGAAAGGAAAAAAAGCATGAAAATCAGAATTGGTATTGCTGGCTATGGAAATTTAGGTCGGGGCGTAGAGAGCGCTCTACGCACCAGTGAGGATATGGAATTGGTGGGGGTATTCAGCCGCCGTGATCCGGCTACTGTCAAGACCCGCACCGGCGTTCCGGTATATACGATGGACCAAGCGGCGGAGATGAAGGATCAGATCGACGTCATGATCCTCTGCGGCGGATCGGCTAACGACCTGCCGGTGCAGACCCCGGCATTGGCGGAATATTTTAACGTCATTGATAGTTTTGATACCCACGCCAAGATTCCGGAGCATTTTGCCCGGGTGGACGAAGCCTGCCGGAAGAGCGGTAAGGTCGGCGTGATCTCCGTGGGCTGGGATCCCGGGATGTTCTCGCTGAACCGTGCATATGGCCAGGCCATTCTTCCCAATGGAGAGGACTATACCTTCTGGGGCAAGGGTGTCAGCCAGGGTCATTCCGACGCCATTCGCCGTATCGAAGGGGTGCAGGACGCCCGTCAGTATACCATTCCGGTGAAAAGTGCGCTGGATCGGGTGCGTAAGGGCGAAAACCCTCAATTGACCACCCGTGAGAAACATACCCGTGAATGCTTTGTGGTGGCTAAGGATGGGGCAGATCGTGCCGCCATCGAAAAGGCGATCGTCACCATGCCGAATTATTTTGCGGACTACGATACGACGGTGCACTTTATCTCCCAGGAAGAACTGGATCGGGAGCATAGCGGTATCCCTCATGGCGGCATGGTCTTCCGCTGCGGAACCACCGGCTTTGAGGGCGAGCATAAGCACGTGGTGGAGTATAAGCTGACCTTGGACTCCAATCCGGAATTCACCTCCAGCGTGTTGGTGGCGTATGCCCGCGCAGCCTATCGGCTGAGCCAAAAGGGCGAGAGCGGCTGTAAAACGGTATTGGATATCGCTCCCGTTCTGTTGCATCCGGCCACCGCAGAAGAATTACGTAAAAAACTTCTGTAATTTTTCTTGTAATTTGTAAACGAATATGTTATTCTTGTAATGTTCGATTTTTGGAGATAAGGAGAGAAAAAATGGACATTCTTTACAAAAACCTATTGGAATTTGGCGTCGGCGAGATCATTATGATCTTCATCGGCTGCCTCTTGATCTACCTGGCCATCAAGAAAGAGATGGAACCGACGTTGCTTTTGCCCATGGGCTTCGGCACGATCTTGGTCAACATTCCCTTTTCCGATGCACTTGCCGGTCCCATTGATGAGTTGTATCATGCCGGTATTGCAAACGAGCTGTTTCCGCTCTTGCTGTTCATCGGTATCGGTGCCATGATCGATTTCGGTCCCTTGCTGACCAATCCGAAGTTGATGCTTTTCGGCGCGGCGGCGCAGTTTGGTATCTTCTTTACCCTTTCCATGGCGGCGATCTTCTTTGGCGATAACGATGCGGCATCCATTGCCATCATCGGTGCGGCGGACGGACCTACATCGATCGCGGTGGCCAATACGCTGAAGTCTGAATATGTCGGTGCAATCACCGTTGCTGCTTATTCCTATATGGCGTTGGTACCCATCATCCAGCCGCCGGTGATCCGCGCACTCACCACCAAGAAGGAGCGGATGATCCGGATGCCCTACGAGCAGAAATCCGTTTCCAAGCTGACCCGGATCTTGTTCCCGGTCATTATCACCATCGTGGTTTCGGCCATCGTTCCGCAGGCTACGGCGCTGATCGGTTTCTTAATGTTTGGTAACCTGATTCGGGAGTGCGGTGTCTAGGATTCCCTTTCCGAGACGGCGCAGAAGGTATTAGGGAACCTCATTACCATCTTCCTGGGCATTTCCGTTGCCTTCAATATGACGGCGGATAAGTTCTTGAAGCCAGCTACCCTGCTGATCATGGCGTTGGGGCTTATTGCCTTTATCGTTGATACGGCAGGCGGCGTGCTGTTTGCCAAGTTCTTGAATTTGTTCCTCAAAACCAAGATCAATCCCATGATCGGTGCGGCAGGTATCTCTGCATTCCCCATGTCCGGTCGTATCGTTCATAAGATGGGTCTGCAGGAGGATCCTCAGAACTTCCTGCTGATGCATTCCATCGGTGTTAACGTTTCCGGCCAGATCGCATCGGTCATCGCCGGCGGTATTATCCTGAATATGTTTGGAGGTTGATGCTCATGTTTAAAGGTGCTTTTTCTGAACTGAATTTCTTACCCGGAAGATTTATCGAGATGCTGGATAAAATGGGAATCGGGATGCTGGTGATCTTTATCATCATCGGCGTGATCATTCTGGCTACGCTCTTAATTAATAAATTATTCTCTAAGAAAAAATGAATTAAAAGGAGGCTGTGAACGGAGACACTTCGTAAAGAAGTAGTCTCCGTTTTTCTATACAAAAGAGAAAATGA
>JAZNVY010000046.1:0-3481 GCA_045593105.1 Eubacteriales bacterium | reverse complement strand
GGGCGGTGCTGATGCTGGATACCACGGGTCTTGCCCTGCATAAGCGCGGCTACCGTCCCGCGGGGCAGCCGGCACCCATCCGCGAGACCTTGGGCGCGGCGCTTTGTATGCTGGCGCGTCCCTATCCCGATACCGTGCTTTACGATCCCTTCTGCGGCAGCGGTACCCTTCTCATCGAGGGGGCAATGCTGGCGCGGAATATGGCGCCGGGCATCGGCCGTGGCTTTGCGGCGGAGAACTGGGACGCCTTGCCCCGGGAGCTTTGGCAGGAGCGTCGGAAAGCGGCGCGGAGCCAGGCAAAAAAGGATATTCCGTTCCGCGGCTTCGGCTTTGATATCGACCCCAAGATGGCGGCTATCGCCCTGGATAACGCCAAGCGTGCCGGCGTGGCAGACTGCCTCACCTTTAACGTCCGGGACGTTCGGGAGTTTACTTTGGATACCCCCCGCGGAATGGTCATCACCAATCCGCCCTATGGCGAACGGCTTTTGGATCAGACCCAGGCGCGTGAGCTTTACCGGGTGATGGGGCAGGTCTTTTTGAAAAAGCCCGGTTGGCGGTACTTCGTCATTGCCCCGGAAAAGGATTTCGAGCGGCTGTTCGGCCGCCCTGCCGATAAACGTCGCAAGCTGTATAACGGCACTTTGGAATGTAATTATTTTCAATATTTTAAAGCATAAAGAGGTGTAAAAAATGCAATTTAGTTTAAACAGCCCGATCCTCTTTTGGATCGTCGGCGCCATTCTTCTTTTGGTCACCGCCCAGTCGATCTTTTTCCTCCTAAGAGCCTGGAAGGCAGGGAAGGAGCTGGGAATGGCCGCTTCCACCCTCCGCAAGACGGTGATCTCCTCGGCGATCTTTACCATCGCTCCGGCGGTCTCCATCCTGATGGGTGTCTTGGTTCTTTCCAAGAAATTGGGGCTTGCCTTGCCCTGGCTTCGGCTTTCGGTCATCGGTGCGCTTACTTATGAGCTGACCGCCGCCGAGAACGCCGCCAAGGCCGCCGGCACCTCTCTTTCCGAGTCGGCTACCGCCATTACCGGAGAGCAGTTTTTGAATATTTCCATCGTTATGACCCTCGGCATCATCGTGGGGCTGGTCTTGGTGCCCGTCCTCTGCAAGCGGATCCAGGGCGGCATGGTCAAGATGCGTAATAAGGATAAAAAATGGGGCGAGATCGTTACCACCGCCCTCTTTATGGGCATGATCAGCGTCTTTATGGGGTTGATCTTCACCGATATCAGCGCAGGATTGCAGGGCTGGATCCCCGTCTTCGTCATGCTGGTTTCTGCGGTCTGTATGGCGCTTTTCGGCATCCTGATCAAGGTGACCAAGTGGGGCTGGATCAATGATTATGCCCTGCCTATTTGTATGCTGATCGGGATGGCGTCCGCCATTCCCATTACCAATTGGATCGGAGGTTGATTGCAATGAATAAAAGATCTTATGAAGAGCAAATTCATATCGACGGACGCATCTGGGGCGCTATCGCCGGCGTCGCCATTGCGGCGTTTCCCGTGATCGTTGCCTTGATCTATCAATTGAAGCCCGATTGGGGCGTGGTATTGAAGGGCTTGATCGGCGTCGCCCCCATCTTCTGGACGGTGGGTCTGATCGAGGTCTTTACCTATATCCCTATGCTGGGCGCCGGCAGCTCCTACCTGGCCTTCGTGACCGGTAATATTACCAACCTCAAAGCCCCCTGCGCCATGAACGCCATGGAGAATGCAGAGGTCAAGCCCGGCACCCGGGAGGCGGAGATCATCTCCACCATCGCGGTGGCCACCTCCTCTATTGTGACCATTCTGATCATTGCGCTGGGCGTTCTGATGATCGTTCCCTTGACCCCGGTGCTGGAAAATCCGGCGCTGGAGCCTGCTTTCAATAATATCCTGCCGGCACTCTTCGGCGCGTTGGGCGTGGTATATATCTCCCGGAACTGGAAGCTGGCCATCGCCCCGGTAGGGGTCATGCTGGCCATCTATATCATCCTGCCCATGTGCGGCGTGCAGGGGTTGGACGGCCTGGTGGGCATCCTGGTGCCGGTGGGTGCTATTATCGCCATCGCCGTGGCGCGTGTTCTCTATAAGAAAGGAAAGATTTAACGATGCTGATTTTATGGATCCTTTTGGGTGCTTTGGCGCTCTTTTTGGCGGTGATCCTTCTGCGTGCCGCCTTCTTCCGCCCCTTGCCGGAGCGGACGCCGGATACGGCACCCTTGGAATTTGACCGCGAAAAAGCCACCGCCGACCTGCAGGCGATGATCCGTTGCCGTACCGTATCGGATCGGGATCCTGCCAAGGAGGACGAAGCGGAATTCCAAAAGCTTTACGATCTTTTACCGGGGATGTTTCCCCACGTTTATGAAACCTGTACCCTCCACCGTCCCGACCCCCGGGCGTTGCTTTTCCATTGGAAGGGCAGGGAGGAGGGCGCTCCCACCGTTTTGATGGCGCACTATGACGTGGTATCGGTGGAGGAGACGAACTGGAAAAAGCCTCCCTTTGAGGGCATCTTAGAGAACGGCGTCCTCTGGGGACGGGGCACCCTCGATACCAAGGGCACCTTCAACGGCGTGCTCCAGGCGGCAGAAAAGCTGATTGGGGAGGGCTTTCAGCCCAAGCACGATATTTATCTCGCTTTTGGCGGTGATGAAGAGGTCAACGGAAACGGTGCCATTGCCATCGTCAACTGGTTCAAGGAAAAGGGCATCACACCGGCGCTGGTCGTGGACGAAGGCGGCGCGGTGGTGGAGAACGTCTTTCCCGGTGTCAAGCGCCCCTGCGCGGTGGTGGGCATTGCCGAAAAGGGCTTGATGAATATCTCCTTTGAGATGAAGAGCAACGGCGGTCACGCCTCGGCACCGCCGCCCCATACGGCGGTGGGGGTTCTTTCCAATGCCTGCGTCAAGGTGGAAAACCACCCTGCCAAGCGGCATTTTACCCGCCCTGCGGCAGAGATGTTTAATATCCTCGGCCGTCATTCCACCTTCCTTTATCGGTTGATCTTCGCCAATCTTTGGTGCTTTATGCCGGTCTTGGATATGATCTGTAAAAAGTCCGGCGGGGAGCTGAACGCTTTGATGCGTACCTCCTGCGCCTTTACTACGATGCAGGGAAGTAAGGGACTGAACGTTATGCCGGCATACGCCAGAATGACCGCCAATCTGCGGATCATCCCCGGCGAGACGGTGGAGTCCACTCTGGATTATATCCGCAAGACGGTGAACGATCCCCAGGTGGAGATCACCTGCATGGACGGCTGCGATCCTTCGCCGATCTCCGATACCGCCTGCCCCGAATGGGAGGAGCTGAGCGATGCTATCGCCGCCACCTGGCCGGGCGCCTTGGTTTCCCCTTATTTGATGCTGGCTTGCAGCGATTCGCGCCATTATGGTCCCATCTCGGATAAGGTCTATCGCTTCTCTGCTATGGCACTTTCCAAGGAGGAGCGCGGCACCATCCACGGCAACGACGAGCGC
>JAZNVY010000045.1:0-2233 GCA_045593105.1 Eubacteriales bacterium | reverse complement strand
TAACCACCTTGTTCTTACGTGCGATTACCTTGGCATGGTCATAAGTTACGTCCTGGGTATGGACGCCAAAGGAATCGCTCTCGGTAGCATGGCGGTACAGCTTGGCAGAGTTCAGAAGCGTCTTGGTGGGGATACAGCCTTCGTTCAGGCAGGTACCGCCCAGCGCTTTTTTCTCAAAGACAGCCGCCTTCAGGCCGCCCTGCGCCGCACGCTCGGCGCAAAGATATCCGCCCGGGCCGCCGCCCAGGACCAATACGTCAAAAATTTCCATAGTTTTAACTCCTTATTTAGCCAGCAGGGTGGTGAAGTTTTCCAGGTTCTGGCACAGTTCTTTCTGGAACCGAGCGGCAGGAGAACCGTCTACCGCGCGGTGGTCATAGGTCAGGCTGAGACCCATGGCAGGATAGATCTCAATATTGCCGTCCTTACCGCGACGGACACGGTCGGTGGTGCCGCAAACGCCAAGAATACCGGTCTGGGGGGGATTGATGACCGGGGTGAAGGACTCCACGCCCAGGTTGCCCAGGTTGGAAACGGTGAAGGAGCCGCCGCTCAGCAGGTCGGGGCTGATACTGCCCTCACGGCACTGCGCCGCCAGATCCTTGACTGCCTTGGAGATCTCCAGAAGGCTCATCTCATCCGCATGGAAGATGGTGGGCACCATCAAGCCGCGAGGAGTATCGACGGCAACGCCCAGGTTGACGTGCTTGAAGAGACGGATATTATTATCGTCCAGCATATTGGCGTTGAGATCGGGATGGTTCAAAAGGGTACGGGATACGGCGTAAAGCACGATATCGCCCAAGGTGATGCCGGCAACCTCGCCCTCGGAAGCCTTCAGCACCTTCCGATAGTTCAGGATCGCAGTAGCATCGAAAGAAGTATTATGGGTCAGCTGAGCCATGGTGGAGAGAGAGGTATGCATGGACTTGCTGATCGCACGGCGGATGCCGCTGAACTTCACGTCCTCATACTCTTCGGCGGCCGGGGCAGCAGCAGGAGCAGCAGCCGGAGCGGCAGCGACGACAGGATTATCCATCAGCGTACGGACGTCCCGCTCAATGATCCGGCCGTTGGGACCGGTAGGCGTAGCAAGAGATGCATCCACGCCGGCACGCTCTGCCAGTTTCTTGGCTCTGGGAGAAATCGCGGACTTCTCGCCGGCCACAGCCGTCGTCTCCGCGACGGGAGCGGCAGCAGGAGCAGGCGCGGCCTTGGGCTCCTCTGCAGGAGCGGCGGCAGGGGCTTCCTCAGCAGCACCCTCGGGGCGCAGTGCGGAGCAATCCTCGCCGGGGTTACCCACGGCGCAGACATTCAGCAAGCAGGGGACTTCATCGCCTTCCTGGAAGAAGATCTCCAGAAGAGTGCCCTCTGCGGTAGACTCACATTCAAAACTGGCTTTATCCGTCTCATAGGTGAAGAGGATATCTCCCACCTTTACCGGATCGCCGACTTTCTTTTCCCAAGTGCCGATGATACAGCTCTCAACGGTAATACCGGCCTTAGGCATAATGACTGCATTTGCCAAAACAATTCCTCCTTATTTATATAGAATTATTTAATATATATAATTATCCAAAATTCATTGTACTACAATTCCCCCCGTCCGTCAATGACTTTTCCAAATTTTCGCATTGACCCAAGGGAAAAAACTTGGTATGATATAGATGGTGATTCTATGATTAAAAATTTATATTTTTATCTTCAAAACAATACCGACCCTTACGAAAATCTTGCCATCGAAAAATACCTTTTGGACACGGTGGCGGAAGGGACGCTGATCCTCTATCTCTGGCAAAACAGCAAGACGGTAGTTATCGGAAAAAACCAAAACCCTTGGGCGGAATGTAACTGCCGTCTTTTAGAGCAAGAGGGCGGCCGTCTGGCACGCCGACTTTCCGGCGGCGGCGCAGTCTTTCATGACCTGGGAAATTTGAACTTTACCTTTATCTGCCGGGAAGAGGACTATGATCTCGCAAGGCAGCAGGAGGTACTGCTGAATGCCTGCCGGCTCGCCGGAATTCAAGCAGAGGTCTCCGGGCGGAACGACCTTTTAGCCGAAGGACGAAAATTCTCCGGCAACGCCTTTTACCACGCCGGCGGAAAAGCCTATCACCACGGCACGTTGCTGATCCGCGCAGACACCGCCATGGTGCAGCGCTATCTGACCCCCTCGCAAGCAAAGCTCCAAGCAAAAGGCGTCAAATCGGTGCGCTCCCGGATCGTGAACCTG
>JAZNVY010000044.1:0-4973 GCA_045593105.1 Eubacteriales bacterium | reverse complement strand
CTTATCATGAGCGCAACCGCATCTTAAGCGGTCTTTCTCATGGCACGTTGGTGATCCAAGCGCCTAAGCGAAGCGGTGCCTTAATGACCGCCAACTATGCCATCGAACAAAACCGCGATCTTTTCGCCGTTATGGCCAACGCCGGCGTAGCTTCTGAGGGCAGCAATAATCTCATCAAGGATGGTTGCTACCCCGTAACAGAATATACCGACATTCTTCGCCATTATCTCCCACAATTCAGCGATCGGCTGACGGAGTTGAATTGTACACAAGAGCAAGTTTTTTCATTACAAGATGAATTAACCGAAGATAAACTGATAGCCTATAAGAAAAAACATCGCAAACAGTTGAGCGACGATGCACGTGCTGTATTTGATCTGCTCACAACGGAAGAATGCACCACTGATTATCTGATCGAAAACGCCGGAATCCCCATGGAAGCCGTCCTGCAAAGTCTGACGATGCTGGAATTCCAAGGTTTGGCAGTTTCCTGCCCCGGCAGTAAATTTAAAGTTATTATTTAAGTGAGGTCCCTAAATGTCTAATCTATTAATTGTTGAATCCCCGGCAAAAGCCAAAACCATTGAAAAATATCTTGGAAAGAAATACAAGGTCATGGCCTCTATGGGACATATCCGCGATCTGCCCAAAAGCGATTTTGGTATCGACGTGGAGAATAATTTTACCCCAAAATATATCTCCATCCGCGGAAAAAGCGATTTGATCCGTGCATTGAAAAAGGAAGCACAAAAGGCGGACATGGTCTACCTGGCTACTGACCCGGATCGCGAGGGTGAAGCCATCTCCTGGCACCTTTCTACCCTTCTGGGACTGCAACCGGATCAATGCAAAAGAGTAATTTTCAATGAGATTACCAAAAGTGCGTTGCAAAATGCCGTGGCAAATCCCACCGAAATCAATATGAACCTGGTGGATGCCCAGCAAGCACGCCGCGTTCTGGATCGGATCGTGGGCTATAAATTAAGCCCCTTTCTTTGGAGAAAGGTCAAAAAAGGTCTTTCTGCCGGACGCGTACAATCGGTTGCAACTGCAATGATCGTGGACCGTGAAGAAGAGATCAAAGCATTCATTCCGAAGGAATATTGGAACCTGAACGCCACTTTTACCCAAACTAACGGAACCGGAAAAATTGAAGCTAAGTTTTATGGCACCGAAAAAGGTGCATTGGAAATCAATGATGCCGATACTGCCGGTAAAATCTACAACGAATTAGAAAACAGTAAATTTTATATTAAAGATATTAAGCGTGCAGAAAAGAAAAAATCGCCTGCTCCTCCCTTCACCACCTCCACCCTTCAGCAAGAAGCGTCCCGTCGCTTTAACTTCCAAGCAAAGCGGACAATGAAAGCCGCTCAGGAGCTTTATGAGGGCGTGAATATCACCGGAATTGGGCTGGTCGGTCTGATCACCTATATGAGAACTGACTCTTTGCGCATCTCCGATGAAGCAGCAGCAGCGGCAAAGGCCCATATTCAAGAGAAGTTCGGCAAGGAATACTATCCTCCGCGCCGTCGCTATTTCAAGACCAAAAAGAGCGCTCAGGACGCACATGAAGCTATTCGCCCCACCAATATTGCCATTACGCCGGAGCAGGCAAAACTCACCTGTACCTCCGACCAATATCGGGTCTATAAATTGATCTACGATCGGTTCCTTGCCAGTCAAATGGCAGAGGCGGTATATGATACCCTTGCAGTCGAGATCAGTGACGGCAAATATATTTTCCGTTCTAATTGCCAGGTTGTAAAGTTCAAAGGCTTTACAATTGCTTACCAAGAAAGCGAATATAAGGAAAAAAATCAACGCCGGCTGTACAAAGTTGAAAACGGCGACGAAATGGTGCTGAATGAGCTAAATAAGGAGCAAAACTTTACGCAACCTCCTTCACGCTACACGGAAGCCTCCCTCATTAAAGCTTTGGAAGAAAATGAGATCGGCCGTCCTTCCACCTTCGTTCCCATTATCACGACAATCCTGGCGCGTGAATACGTGGAACGCGAGGGCAAAACCCTAAAACCCACTCTTCTCGGCGAAGTTACCACGAAATTGATGAAGGATCATTTTGCCTCTATTGTGGACTATGATTTTACTGCGCAATTGGAGACGGAACTGGATAAGGTGGAAGAGGGCTCCGCCGAATGGCAAGCCATCGTCAGCCATTTCTATGATATTTTCGTCAAAACCCTTGAAGAAGCCGAAAAAACACTGACCGAACGCATCAAAGTTCCCGATGAAGTGACGGAAGAAATCTGTCCCAACTGCGGCAAAAACCTTGTCATCAAGAGTGGTCGTTTCGGTAAATTTTTGGCATGTCCCGGTTACCCCGACTGCCGATTCACTAAGGCGATCGTCATCGATACCCAGGTTCCCTGCCCCAAGTGCGGCGGTAAGATTTTGAAAAAGCGCTCTAAGACCGGAAAAACTTACTATGGCTGTGAGCATAATCCCACCTGCGATTTTATGACATGGGATGAACCCTTAAATAAAAAATGTGAAAAATGCGGTGCTCCGTTATTCAAACGCTACGGACGCGGCAGAGGCACTTATTGTTCCAATCCCCAATGCGGCAAGCAGGAGACAAATAATGAATAAACAAGCAATCGTTATCGGTGCCGGACTTGCAGGATGCGAAGCGGCTTACCAGCTGGCTAGCCGCGGTATTGCGGTGAAGCTCTATGAAATGAAGCCGCACCAATATACCCCGGCGCACCATCACCCGGACTTCGCCGAATTGGTTTGCTCCAATTCCTTAAGAGGCGCCGGACTTACCAACGCAGTCGGCCTTTTAAAAGAAGAAATGCGGAGACTGGGCTCGGTCATTATGCAAGCTGCCGATGCAAATCAAGTTCCTGCCGGCGGTGCCTTAGCGGTCGATCGTGAAGCTTTTTCAGCGGCGGTAACCAAAATGATCCGTGAGCATCCTCTGATTACAGTCGTGGAAGAGGAAGTAACTTCCATTCCTGAAGAAGAGAACGTTATTATAGCAACAGGTCCTTTGACCAGCGAACCGCTTTCTAAGGCAATTGCAACCTTATGCGGCAAAGAGTATCTTTCATTCTTCGATGCAGCAGCCCCCATTGTCACCTTTGAAAGCATCGATATGAACAAAGCTTTTTATGCTTCAAGATATAACAAAGGGACGCCGGATTACATTAATTGCCCCATGACAAAAGAGGAATACGAAGCGTTTTATCAAGCATTGGTAACCGCAGAATGTGCCGAACTTCACGACTTTGATCACCAGGTCTTTGAGGGATGTATGCCCATTGAAGAAATGGCGCGCCGCGGTGAGGACACCATGCGTTACGGTCCCTTAAAACCGGTCGGCCTGGTAGATGATCGGACAGGAATTCGTTCCCATGGTGTGGTTCAGCTGCGGAAAGATAACGCCGCCGGTACACTTTACAATATCGTTGGATTTCAAACGCATCTGAAATTCCCTGAGCAAAAGCGCGTATTTTCCATGATACCCGGCTTGGAGAACGCAGAGTTTGTACGCTACGGCGTCATGCACCGCAATACCTATCTGAATGCTCCGACGCTTTTGAATGCAGACTTTAGCATGAAAGAAAAATCCTCCCTCTACTTTGCCGGGCAGATGACCGGCGTAGAGGGATATGTGGAATCTGCGGCATCCGGATTGATGGCAGGATTATCTTTGGCAGCTAAAATCCTCGAGATTCCCCTCCCCTATTTTTCCGACAAAAACGCCATCGGCGCCTTAGGCTCCTATATCAGTAACGGCAATGCAGAAAACTTCCAGCCGATGAACATTAATTTTGGCATTATTGCTCCTTTAGAAGAACGCGTTCGAAAAAAAGCCGAACGCTACCTTGCCACCTCACAAAGAAGCCTTGATATAATCGAAGAAATCAAATCCAATTCCACTTTATTTAATGGAGGAAAACTATGAGAATTGTTGTTGACGCCCACGGTGGTGACAACGCCCCTCTTGAGATCATCAAAGGGTGTTGTATGGCCGCAAAAGAACTGGAGGATATCTCCATCTTACTGGTTGGCAGAAAGAATGAATTGCAACAGGTAATGTCCGATAACGGACTGCCGGCCACCAATATTGAAATTGTGGATGCACCGGACATTTTAACAATGGAAGATGACCCCACCTCAGTATTAAAAGAAAAGCAATACAGCTCTATGGCAGTGGCATTTAAACTGCTCAAAGAGGATAAGGCCGATGCTTTTGTCAGCGCGGGTAACAGCGGTGCGGTATTGGTCGGAGCTACGTTGCTGGTCAAGCGTATCCGCGGGATCAAGCGCGCAGCTTTAGGTGCTGTTATGCCCTCTACCAAGGGTCCTTATATTATGTTGGATTGCGGTGCAAACGTTGAATGCAAGCCGGAATACCTGGATCAGTTCGGCATGATGGGAAGCATCTACATGAACCGTTGCTTGGGTATTGAGAATCCTCGCGTCGCTTTGCTGAACAACGGTACTGAGGAATGCAAGGGGCCGGATCTGCAGAAACAATCTTATCAATTGTTGAAAGAAAACAAGAACATCAATTTCATCGGCAACATTGAAGGCCGCGAAGTTCCTTTGGGCGGAAGCGACGTCGTAGTGGCGGATGGTTTTAGCGGTAATATCACCTTGAAGGTCTCTGAGGGCTGGGGCAAGCTGATCTCCGGCGCGCTGAAGGAAATGCTGACGAAGAATTTGAAATCCAAATTGGCAGCCCTGCTGATCATGAGTGAAATCAGCGCGTTCCGCAAAAGATTTGACTATAAAGAATACGGCGGCGCACCCCTTTTGGGCATCTGCAAACCGGTCATTAAAGCACATGGTTCCTCGGATGCAAAAGCCTTTAAGAATGCCATTCGTCAGGCTTGTACGTTTGCCGAAAGCGGCATGATCCGCGAGATCGAAAAATCGCTGGCAGAAGGATAATTTTCTTGACATTTTTTGTATAAATAGGAAGTCGGATCGTAGCCATG
>JAZNVY010000043.1:0-4758 GCA_045593105.1 Eubacteriales bacterium | reverse complement strand
CGATCAGCTTATAGCCTTCAGCAGTATAATGTGCATTATCATCGCAGATCAACTCGGGGTGTTCGGAAGTGGGATTAAAGGTATCGATCAATTTGATGTCCAGTTCGGTGGCAATTTCCCGTACAGCCGCCAGCAGACCGCCGTCATTATAAGTGGTGAGATAAGCGGGGCGGTTGATATAGGGGGGAGTCGCCAGATAAACGGTGGGGTTGGAGGGCAGATTCATGTACCCTTCTACCAACGCCTTGAGATCTGCTTTATAGTTGGCGCAAGAGGCTGCGTTATCTGCAGAGTCCCAGTTACCGTTGTCGGTTCTGGCATCGTTGGTGCCCAGCATGATGATTACCTGGTCGGGATCCACGGTCATGCTTTCTTTATATTGATAAGTATTCTTATAAACAGTGGCTGCGGAAGACTGTGCAGCGGCGCCGCCCCAACCGAAGTTATAAACCTCGTAATTTTCTTCGCCCAGCATCTCCTGGAGATAAGCAGGATAGCTGTTACGGATAACGTCGCCGCTCTTCTCGCCCTTGGTGAGAGAGTCGCCCACGCAGGCGATGACGGTCTTTTCGGTGGTCTTGGTCACCTCAGAGTAGGGCTCCAAGGTCTCCATCCAGTCGCCGATCAAGGGAGCGATGATGTTGTAGCCTGCGGCATTGGGATGGACGAAGTCTTTGGTGTAGATATTCGTATCAAAGGTTTCTGCATTCAGAGTGGTATGGAGATCCAGATAGGGGATATTCCACTTCTCGCAGATCTTTTTGCCAACTGCAAAGTACTGGTCCAGCTCGGGAATGCTGCCGGAGGTTTTGAGAGGCATTGCAAAGTTCATCACGTAGCCGATGGCGGCTTCGGGATGATATTTCACAGCCTGGTAGATGGTTGCCTCCAAACCGCCTGCATAGGTGGAGAGATCGAAATCCTCAAACTCAAAGCTGTCGCTGATGGTACCGATGGGCGCATCGTCCCAAGCATCGTTGGTACCGCCGTGGAGGATGACGTAATCGTAGAGATGGCCGCTTTCGCTGGCGACCTGCCAGTAGATACGACCATGATGTTTGGTGGATTCGGAATCATACCAACGGTCACGGGTGTTGGAAAGAGCGGCACCGCTGACACCGTTGTTGACAGCTTTTTCAAGACCGTAGTTCATGGCGATACGGCCGGACCAGCCGCCCAGACCCAGATCATTGAAGTAATCGTCGTCTGCTGCGGCGGCACAGATGGAGTCACCGGTGAAGAGGGCGGTTTTGCCGTTCAGAACGCTTTCCTTGGGGATGATGTTCTCATATCTTCCGAAGATAGAGGAATAGTCGGTAATGGTGTTGGAATGGCGGTCGCAATAGTCGTAGTAGGCTTCAACCGTCATCGGAATGTTCTTGGTGGCTACGAACTGCTTGTTGTATTCCGCCTTGTTTACCAGACCGATTCTGCCTTCCTCAGTTGCGGTATATGCCAGGATTGCCTGCCCGTTGGGGAAGGTATCAACCGTATAAGTTGCAACATCGGCCTTGTTGAGCTTGTAGTAATCGCTAAAACCCTCGGTGCCGTGCCAATCGTAAAGATGGAAGCTCTGACCCAGATTGACGGGACCGAAGTAGACGGTATCGCCTGCCTTAACGCTGATCAGCTCCCCGGAATAGTGGCTGGAGGAACCTTTGATGGTACCGTCTGCATTGTAGTAGCCTTGGGGAGAAACTGCCGTGAAAATGTTAGTGGTAATTGTGGGTGTAGCCGCAGCAGTTTCTGCGCTGATGGGGAGGGTAACTGCCGCACACATGGTGATGAGCATGGCAATTACCGAAAGAACGCTGAGTATTCGCTTCATAAAAAAGCCTCCTTTAGTAATAATGAATAAAGATTTTCATCATCATGATAAATCATTTGATAATAAAAGTCAAGAATATATTTTACCTATTATTAATAGTATATTGCCATGCCTTTTCTTTGGATTTTATGTAAAAAGGAGCTTTTTTTAGAATGGACGGTTTGACCTTGACAGAATTTAAAGGAATCGCTATAATATATAAAAACGGAGGAATATCGAAGTGGTCATAACGAGGCGGTCTTGAAAACCGTTTGCCCAAAAGGCACAAGGGTTCGAATCCCTTTTCCTCCGCCATAATAAAAAGAGGGCTCTTGAGCCCTCTTTTTATTATGCGTCGTCAAAGGGATCGAACTTTTTTGCTTTGCAAAAAAATTCGTTGAGCCCGCCCGAAAGCCGGGATAGGCTTTTGGGACGGGTGTGTCTCGAGCAGCGCAGATTTTTCGCGAACCGCCCGGGGCGGTCGAAAAATCAAGAGGCGCAGAGTATCCCTTGTGCGAATGAACTATAATAATGTAAAAACTTTAACAAAAGCCCCGTCCTCCGCCTTTGGCGGCTCAGACTGTCAAAAAAGTCCCCGACCGCAGAAAATCCGCTCTCGGCATTGATTTCTCCTCTTCTTCAACAAAACTTTGTTTTACCGTGGACCCCCATATATTCTCTACCGTACCCATGTACGCCGACGAGACCGTCCCCGCGAATTCGGAAACATTTTTGAGAGCCTGCGCAGCGTGTCAAAGATAAAAAACAGGGTTCTTTGACACGCTGCGCCGCCTTTGGCGGTTCTAACCCTCTTTATATTTATTTAATAATTGACATACCGCCGAATAATATGTATAATAATGGATGAAAAAAACTAAGAAAAGAGGAAAAACGGAAATGAAAAAGATCCGCGCAGTATTGATGGATATGGACGGAACCTGCCTGAGCAAGAGCCAGGTTGCGATCTCTATGCGTAATATGAAGGCCATTCAGGACGCCATTAAAGCAGGCGTACATATCATTCCCTGTACCGGCCGGGTGTTTACCATGATGCCTCCCCAGTTGTTGACCCAGGAGGGAATCAGATATTACGTAACCAGCCACGGTGCCCGTGTATATGATAAGGAAACCGGCGAGAGCCTTTATACCGACCTGATCCCTGCCGAGGAAGGTGCAAAGATCTGGGAGATCATTGAGAATAAGAGAATTTATAACGAAGTTGCCGCCGAAGCAAAGATCTATTTTGAAAAGGACGTGGCAGATAATTTCGATATGTCCACCATTCCTTCTCACCATGCTTGGTTTATCCAGGATAATTGGTATGAGACAGTGGATAATCCCTCCAAATATTTCCGTGAGCATAATATCGGCATCGAGAAGATGAACGTTTATCGTATCCCCCAGGAGCTGCAGCAGGAGATCTATGACGCCATCACCGCTACCGGTTTCGTCAGCCATACCCGTCCCGGTGCCGGCCCCAACCTGGAGTTCTTGCATTGCACTCTGGATAAGCTGAATGCTGTGGACGTAGTCCTGGAGAAGCTGGGTCTTACCTATGAGGATTGTATGGCCATCGGCGATAGCGTCAGCGACTATAAGATCTTGCAGAAATGCGGTCTGGGCGTAGCCATGGGTAACGCTCCCGACGATATTAAAGCCGTCGCAGACGTGGTCACCGGTCTGAATACTGAGGACGGCGTTGCAGAAGCTTTTGAAAGGTACGTACTGTAATAAGATCATGAGTAATAAGAAATTTTTAGTTTGTATTGATTCCGACGGTTGCGCCTTTGACGCCATGGAGCTTAAGCATAAAGAATGCTTCTGTCCTGCGTATATCAAGCATTTTCGCCTGCAGGCAATTGCTAAATATGCGCGTGACGCCTGGAATTTCGTCAATCTCTATTCCTCCACCCGAGGAATTCACCGCCTGCTGGCGCTCTTGAAGGCCTTTGATCTGCTGGAAAAGAGAGAGGCGGTCAAGGAGCGGAATTTCACGCCCCCGGCCATGAAAGAGCTGCGTCAGTATGTGGCGGACGGCAAGCTTCTCAGCAATGCCGGCCTGGAAGAGTATCTCAAGGAGCATCCCGAATCGGAGGAGATCCGCGCCACCTTGAACTGGTCGCTGGAAGTGGACGAACGAATTGCCGATATGGTGCACGGCGTTCCGTCCTTCCCCCATGTCCGGGAGAGCCTGGAACGGCTCAGTAAGGAAGCGGATATCGTCATCGTTTCTGCTACTCAGCGCCTGGCGCTGAAGCGTGAGTGGAGCGAGGACGGCCTTCTGCCGTTGGTCACCGCAGTCAAGGGTCAGGAAAGCGGCAATAAAAAGCAGATCATCGCTTCCTTGAAGGATGAATATGCTCCCGGTCACGTGCTGATGATCGGTGACGCCCCCGGCGACTTAGATGCGGCGCACGCCAACGGCGCGCTGTTCTATCCCATCTGCCCCAATGAGGAGGTTCGCTCCTGGGCGCGGTTTGGGGAGTGCATAGAAGCTTTCTTAAGCGAGCGGTATGCCGGCGAGATGGAAGAGAAGAATATTGCTTACTTCAATACTCTCCTTCCTGAAGAACCTTCCTGGAAATAAATAAAAAAGAGAAAGAGCGTGGCTCTTTCTCTTTATTTTTTGTTTAAATTTACGCTTGGTTGTTACCGCTCTGCTGGCGTTGAATGATCCGCTCCACGACCTTTTTATTGCTCTTAAAACGAGCGAAGTTGATAATGTAGAAGATCATGGCGATGTTATTGAAGAATGCACCCAGCACGATCAGCCCGATGGAGTTGCACCGATCGGCGGTGGCGCGGATATCGGTATACATTTCGCTCATGTACCGCTTGATCCGGGATGCGCATACCAGACCGATCACCGCAAAGGGGACGAAGAGCAGGCAGTAGACTACCATCATGACCGAAACGATCCCCAGCCCGAAAGCCGCTTCCGTTTCAGCATC
>JAZNVY010000042.1:0-4852 GCA_045593105.1 Eubacteriales bacterium | reverse complement strand
AAATATATCGAGTTGGCAGGATGCCAACATATCGACTAAAAATAGAAAAATCTCTCAATCCAGCCTACAGAGCCAAATTGAGAGATTTATTCATTCTATTACCATCCTTTAGAGTACGACTCTAAACCTACCGTATTTTTTTATTTCTTCAGCTTAATCAGATCAAAATTACGAATAAAGGCAAAGAGTTTATTCTCCGGATATTTTTCCAGGATATAATAAATTCCTTTGGTAATAAACCAAGCCACGACGCCGGAAATGGCACCGACCAAGACCGCCGCAAGAACGTCGCTGGGATAATGGGCCATCAAATAATTCCGAGAAAACGCCATGACGATGACGTAAAGGAAGCCCAAGGGCATCCATTTTTTACGCCAAGCCAGAGTCAAAGCGGTAATTCCTGCCATAGCGGCAGTCACGTGACCGGAGGGGAAGGAAAATCCCTCTTCCGCCGGAGAACCGACCGCTTTCCACCACTCTGCAAAAAGCTCGGAATTCTCAAAGGGGCGAAGACGCGCCACCTGATCCTTCAAAACGATGTTGGTGATCAAGGCACCGCAGCACACCGCACCAAACAGGCAAACACCGATCTTCCGGGTCTTGGAGAAGCACATCAGCACCGCCGCCAAGGCAAACATCCAAAGCCCCTTCTCCCCGATCACCGTGATGATCTTCATTAAGGGAGTCAAAACTCCGCCGGCGCTTTCTGCCAAACCATGCATAAATTCCAGAATCCCGGCATCAAAACCGGCAAATGTTGTATTTAACCATTCAGCCATCATATCATCCTCCTATAGATTTATATTTATTATACACAATACGAAGCCAAAACGCAAGACATACAAAAAAAGATATGTTATACTGTAATAAACTGAATATAAATCCGGTCTTATAGGGTGAAAGGGGGAAACGAGATGGACGATCAAAAAATCATTCAATTATATTGGAATCGCTCAGAAAAAGCCATTACGGCAACCAAAGCCAAATACGGACGTTACTGCCATTCCATTGCTTATCATATCCTCCATAGCCATGAAGACGCAGAGGAATGCGTCAGCGAAACCTGGCTCCGGGCATGGAATTCCATTCCACCCGAACGCCCACGGCGTCTGCAGGCATTTTTAGGAAAGATCACTCGAAACCTTTCCTTGAACCGCTATGAAAAGGAGTCTGCACAAAAGCGGGGCGGCGGAACGATTCCCTTAATATTGGAAGAGCTTGCAGAATGTATTCCTGCTAACAGTCCGGATAAAATCATTGATGATCTGGCATTTAAAGATCTATTGGAGCGTTTTTTAGATGATCTTCCGACGGAAAACTGTAAATTATTCATCCGTCGTTATTGGTATATGGAGTCTACTCGGGAGCTTTCCAAAAAATTTCATATCAGTGAAAGCAAAGTCAACGTCACACTTTTCCGTACCCGAGAAAGACTCCGCGTGTATTTAGAGAAAGAAGGTGTAACGATATGACCAACCGCCAGCTTTTAGCCGCCATTGGGGAGATCGACGAACGCTTTATCCTTGACGCTACACCAAAAGCTTCAAAACGAATGGTATTGCGCATCTGCGCAGCTGCCGCCTGCCTTTGTTTAACAATCGTAGGCATCGGTCTTTGGTATAGTAAAATCTTCGCTCCGACAGAGTTTTTAATGCCCCCAAGCTATACTGAACCCATTCCGGAAAACACTGAACCCGGTCCGGAGGCAATGGGGGGCGACGATAATCATGCCTACCATTACGCTTATCTTTCCAAGCTTTATATGATAGAAAGTGAATTGATCACTCTGCTGGAACAGCAAGGGCATCAGGTTCAAGAATGGCTTATAGATCGAGACAATCAATGTAAGCAGACTGTCTATAAATCTTCCGAACCGGACACTATTCCTCTCTTGCTTGAATTCATTGAAGCCTTTGATATTCCGAGAAAAACCATTGAAGCGTTTAACCAACAGAATATTCAATTTTATCAGCACGATTATCCAAACCTTTTCGATGAGTTATGCTTTACCGAAGAAGAACTGGACGCCCTCTATTCCGGGGATCCCGTCACCATCACACGCGTATTCGCTTCGCCTTATGCCATTGTGGTCAACGACCGCCCCTACGCCCCTCACTTTTATCTTAACGCCACGGAAGAAGAACTGCAAAAGTATGGCATTACCCAAGAAATGATCGAGCAAAAACGCGAATTACTCTACGAAGACGGAGTGATACGTGAACCATAAAAAAAGCCTACCCCGAGGGGTAGGCTTTTTAATTGAGAAATTACATCTCGGCGAGCTTCTTGAGGTTTTCTCTCTTCTCAGTAGCAGCCTTTTCACCGGCAGCAAAGAGAACTTCAGCTCTTTCGGGATTAGCGCGGCTCAGAGCATTGTAACGAACCTCGTTCATGATGAAGTCGCGATAATTGATGGTGGGATCCTTGGAATCGTAGGTCAAGGGGTTCTTGCCGTCCTCAGCCAGGGCAGGATTGTAGCGATACAACTGCCAGTAACCGGACTGAACAGCCTTCTTGGACTCTTCCATGGAAGTACCCATGCCGCCCTTAATACCGTGGTTGATACAGGGAGCATAAGCGATGATGATGGAAGGACCATTGTAAGCCTCAGCCTCAGCAAAGGCCTTGACGCACTGATTGTAGTCAGCACCCATGGAGACCTGAGCCACATAAACGTAGCCATAGGAACGAGCGATCGCGCCCAGATCCTTCTTCTTGGTCACCTTACCGGCAGCAGCAAACTGTGCGATAGAACCGGAAGGAGTAGCCTTGGAAGCCTGACCACCGGTGTTGGAGTAAACCTCGGTATCGAAGACCAGAACGTCTACATCCTCGTTGGAAGCCAGAACGTGATCCAAACCGCCGAAGCCAATATCGTAAGCCCAGCCGTCACCGCCCAGGATCCAAACGGATTTCTTAGCGATGAAGTCTTTCTGAGCCAGGATGCTGGCAGCAGCAGCCTTACCCTTCTCGCAGCAATCAACCTTCTCCAGCTCTGCAATCAGCTTCTTGGTAGCAGCAGTGTTGGTCTTGGTATCGTTGTAGGTAGCCTTCCACTCAGCGATGGCAGCCTTCAGGCTCTCGATGGTGGTGAAGCTATCCAGCTCTTCGATCTCAGCAGCAACCTTCTCGCGGAGCTGAGTAGCACCCAGGAACATACCCAGACCATGCTCAGCGTTATCCTCGAAGAGGGAGTTTGCCCAAGCGGGACCGTGGCCGTTCTTATCAACGGTGTACGGAGTGGAGGGAGAAGAACCGCCCCAGATGGAGGAGCAACCGGTAGCGTTGGAGATATACATCCGATCGCCGAAGAGCTGAGTCATCAGCTTGGCGTAAGGAGTCTCGCCGCAGCCTGCGCAAGCGCCGGAGTACTCGAGCAACGGAGTCTTGAACTGAGAACCCTTAACGGTCTCAACCTTGAATACTTCGTTGACTTCGGGCTTCTCGGAAACCTTCTTATAATTGTAGTTGAAGTACTTCTGCTCACCGATCTGAGAATCCAGAGACTTCATCACGATAGCCTTTTCCTTAGCCGGGCAGATGGCTACGCAGCTGCCGCAACCGGTACAATCCAAAACGGATACGCCCATGGTGAAGGTCAGAGCGTCCAGACCCTTACCCATCATCTTCTTGGTCTTCATGCCTTCGGGAGCAGCAGCAACCTCTTCAGCATTCAGCACGAAGGGACGAATAACAGCGTGGGGGCAGACCAAGGAGCACTGGTTACACTCGATACAGTTCTCGGGGATCCAGGTGGGAACGTCCACAGCGATACCGCGCTTCTCGAATGCAGCAGCACCCTGCTCCATATGACCGTCCACGTACTTCTCGAAAGCAGAAACAGGCAGGCTGTCGCCCTTCTGAGCATTGATGGGAACGAGGATGTTCTCAACATACTCCTTCAGGTCAGCGCGGTCACACTCAACGGTAACCTTGTTAGCCTCAGCAGTAGCGTTCTTCCAGGAAGCAGGAATTTCAACCTTAACGGCGCTGTTAGCACCAGCCTCGATGGCCTTATGGTTCATGTCAACGATATGCTGACCCTTCTTGCTGTAAGAAGCGGTAGCAGCGTCCTTCATGTACTGAATAGCCTCAGCCTCGGGGATCACCTGAGCGATCTTAAAGAAAGCGGACTGCAGAACAGTATTGATACGGCCGCCCAGACCGATCTCACGACCGATCTTGATACCGTCGATGATATAGAAGTTAATGTCGTTATCAGCCAGATACTTCTTCACGTTGCCGGGAAGCTTCTCATCCAACTCTTCGATGGACCAGGGGCAGTTCAGCAGGAAGGAGCCGCCCTTCTTAACCTCAGATACCATATCGTACTTGTCGATATAGGAGGGGTTATGGCAAGCCACGAAGTCAGCCTTAGAGATGAAGTAGGTGGACTTGATGGGGGTATCACCAAAACGCAAGTGGGAGATGGTAACACCGCCGGACTTCTTGGAGTCGTATGCAAAGTAAGCCTGAGCATACTTATCGGTGTGGTCACCGATGATCTTGATGGAGTTCTTATTCGCACCAACGGTACCGTCGGAACCCAGACCCCAGAACTTGCAGGAGATGGTTCCTTCGGGAGCGGTATGAATGTCCAGAGTCTCCAGAGAGAGGTTGGTCACGTCATCCACGATGCCGATGGTGAAGTTATTCTTAGGCTCAGCAGCCTTCAGGTTCTCGTAAACTGCAGCAATGCAGCCGGGAGTAGTATCCTTGGAACCCAGACCGTAACGGCCGCCAACGACCTTCACGTTCTTGAACTCGCTGTCTGCCAGAGCAGAAACAACGTCCAGATACAAGGGCTCGCCCAGCGCACCGGGCTCCTTGGTACGATCCAGAACAGCGATCT
>JAZNVY010000041.1:0-3342 GCA_045593105.1 Eubacteriales bacterium | reverse complement strand
GGAGAGTAGATACTACCGATGCCCATAGCAGTATAGAGGGGGCTGAAGAGCAATTTCTTCGCCTTTACGGTACCGCCGTCCAGGAATTTGAAGGTCTCATCATTGTCTGCCACGCTGTAGCAAGCGTTGACTGCTTTGCTGATAGCGTCCAGCGAGCTACCGGTGGAGGCATAACGGGAATGACCGGAAGCAGTATAGAAGATAGACTCTTTATCAACAATAGCGTCTACTGCCACGTTATTCACCTGGTCGGTATAGTAGAGCATCGCACTGTTCAAGGTCTGCTCACTGAAATAACTGGGCGCGTAAAGATCCTTCAAATAGGAATCGTAAAGCTTTTGGCGGTTGGTGGTCACGCCGTAGCACATGGAGTAGAGCAAGAAACCGGTACCAAAAACAGCCAGCAGGACGTAGCCCAGCTGAACCCAAAGACCGGCGATCTTGAGACCCTCTTTCTCCTTAATGGTCTTATAGACCAAAAAGCCGATATAGGCCAGGATCCCAACCACCGTTGCGATGGCAAGGATCTCCATCAGGGAGATTGGCAGTAAATTGGACACGGTCGTCAGCGCGCCGCGCACCCCCTTGGAAAGAGTGCCGGAGAGAGCCTCGCTGATAGCGGCCGAAATCATGGCCAATATCTAAAGCACCAGGCCCACCAGACCCAGTCCTGCGAAACTCCACTTGATGATCGAACAAGCAGTGTTGTTCATGAGAATCATTTTGAGCTTTTCCTTGAGGGTATATTCCGTCTTGGAATAAGCCTCCAGATCCGCCTCGTCGAACTCGAATTCCTCGTCGAACTCAGCCAGATCTGCCAGCGTAAACTCATCCGCTAACGCTTCCAAGTCCTGCTCTAAGGTTTCCAGCTCTACGCTTTCCAGCATTTCGTTTTCTGCCATAAGCATCATCCTCCTCATCATATAGGAATATATACTAATATATTACATTATAATATACAAAATTTCAAGTGGTAATTAAGAAATTTTATACTTTTTTTATCACGCCGCCGCCCACGACGGTATCCCCCAGATAAAGGACGGCACTCTGACCGGGTGCGGCCGCCGATTTCGGGGCATCGAAATGCAAAAGCGCCTCGCCATCGGGAAGCAATTCCACCCGAACGGCGGTATCCCGATCACGATAGCGGATCTTGGCGGTAAGCCCGTTTTGGGGCAAAGCCCGATGCAAGATCAGATCCCCCACCCGGACGGTTTTGGTCTCCACCTGCTCCTTGGGTCCCAGCACCACCGTATTGGTATCGGGATCCAGCCGCGTGACGTAAAGCCGCTGGGATGCCGCCACCCCTAAGCCGCGGCGCTGACCGACGGTATAGTGGCAGATGCCATCGTGCCGCCCCAGCTCCTTGCCGAAGGGATCCAAGATCAGACCCGATTCCGGTGGGGAGCCGGTATAGGTCTCGATAAATTCGCCGTGGGAACGCCCCGGCTCCAGAAAGCAGATATCCAGGGAATCCTTCTTCCCTGCCGCCGAAAGCCGCCGCGCCGCCGCCTCTTTCCGCACCGCCGCCTTATCGGTCATCTCCCCGAGGGGCAGGATCAGCCGCTTGCGGCAATCCTCCGAAAGACCGTAGAGCATATAGCTTTGATCCTTGCTCTGACCGGGGGTACGGCAAACGAGGTGCCGACCGCTTTTTTGCTCGATGGCGGCATAATGACCGGTGGCGATCTTTTCGCACCCCAAGGCATCCGCCGCATCCAAAAGACCCTTAAATTTCACCTGCGGATTACAAAGCAGGCAGGGGTTGGGTGTCTCCCCTCTCTTATACATTTCCGCGAACGGCCGCATGACCTTTTGCTCAAATTCCGCCGTCAGATCCTTAAGGTAAAAGGGAATGCCCAGCTCCTCTGCCGCCCGGCGCGCCGCCGCCGCTTCATCCCCCACCCGGTGCATCCGCAAAAAGACGCCGATGGGCTCAAAACCGGCCTGACGCAACAGCAGGGTGCAGACTGCACTGTCTACACCCCCGCTCAAGCCAACTGCTACTTTGATCACTCGGTCACCTCAAAGAGTACGCCCAGGGTACCGGGGCCGCAATGGCTGGTAATGACGCAACCGGCCTCGGTCTCGAAGATCTCCTCAAAGAGCCCGGACTCCCGCACCACCGCCAGAACCTTTTCCACCGTCTCCGGCGCGGTCTTGGTATGGGTAACGAAGCAACGCTTTTTATTCATCTTATCCTGATTGGCCGCCAGCATCTCCTTGGCGTACTGCACCATGACGGCGTCAATGCCGCCCCGATACTTCTTGCCGGCGCCCATCTTGCCGCCCTCCACTGTAATAAGAGGATGCAGCTTCATGAGGTTGGCACCCAGCGCCGCCACCGAAGAGCAACGGCCGCCCATCTTGAGATAATCCAGCTGATCCACCACAAAGCTGGCGCGCACCAAAGGAATGCGCTTGAGGACTTCCTCGTAGATCTCGGCGGCGGACTTGCCCTCCTCCCGAAGGTCGGCGGCATCCAGCATCAAAAGGCCGGCACCGGTGGAGAGATTGGCGCTGTCCACCACGTAGATATTGCCCTCCACCTCTTCGGCGGCCATCCGTGCATTCTGATGGGTCACCGACATGGTGGAAGAGATATTAAAGTGAATGACGTCGTAGCCCTCTTTGGTAAACTGAGAGAAAAACTCCATATAATCGGGAATGGAGGCCGCAGAGGTCTTGGGCAGCTGCTTATGCTCCGCCACGTAGCCGTAAATGTCCTCCGGCTTGATCTCCGGCCCGTCCTTATAGGAGGTCTCTCCCAGATTGACGTAAAGGGGAATGATTTTAAAATCGTAACGGTCGATCAGCTCCGCGCTCAGGTCGCAGATGCTATCGGCAGTAATGATGACTTTATTCATATAGAAAATTCCTTTCGATACAAAATTCCATTCAATAGTATAATATATATTCCCCGAAAAGTCAAAGAAATTGTTGATTTTTTAAAAATAGAGGTTTATAATAGATTCATCAAAATATTTATTAGGAGGACATTCTAATGCTCGTTTCTGCAAAAGAGATGGTAAAAAAGGCCTATGAGGGTCACTATGCCGTCGGCCAGTTCAACATCAACAACCTGGAGTGGACCAAAGCGATCCTTTTGACCGCTGAGGAAAACCGCTCCCCCGTCATCCTCGGTGTTTCTGAGGGTGCTGCCAAGTATATGTGCGGCTTTAAGACCGTTGCCGCTATGGTCAGCGCTATGGTTGAGTCGCTGAAGATCACCGTTCCGGTTGCCCTGCACCTGGATCACGGCACCTACGAGGGTGCGCTTGCCTGCATCGAGGCCGGCTTCTCCTCTATCATGTTCGATGGCTCTCACTACCCGATCGAAGA
>JAZNVY010000040.1:0-5976 GCA_045593105.1 Eubacteriales bacterium | reverse complement strand
GTTTTGTTTATGGCGAGCTTGCTGGCAGGCGCGATCATTCTGCCGTGGCTGGTTCGGACGCTGATCGATCTTCCCGATAACGTGGGAATGCGCGACTCCATCACGTTGGCCGGGCGCGGATTCGTTTTGGCGGTGGCTTATGCTATTTTGGCAGTGTGCGCCGCGGCAGACGGAATGTTATTTTTCTTGTTACTTCGGGTGCGCCGCGGTCTGGTCTTTACATTGGAAAGCGTGGCGCTGATCCGCGGTGTTTCCTGGTGCGGAATATTTATGGGCGTATTATTCGCTTTGCTCGGCGGATATTTTCAATTAGCGTTTATCGTGGCTTTCGCCGGCATCTTTTTGGGGCTTTGCGTACGCGTGGTCAAAAACGTGATCGAGGAAGCGACCGAGATCAAGGCGGAAAATGACCTGACGGTCTGAGGTGGCAGGATGATCAGAATTAATTTAGACGTGATGATGGCGCGGCGTAAAATGTCGTTGAACGAGCTTTCTGCCCGGGTGGGAATCACCTTGGCCAATCTTTCGATCTTGAAGAATAATAAAGCGAAGGCCATCCGTTTTTCGACGTTGGACGCCATCTGCCGTGCCTTAGACTGTAAAATTGAAGATATTTTGGAGTTTGTCGAGGAGGAAGCGTGATGAATAACTACCGTTATGATCCTCAAACCGGCGAGCCGATCTATCAGCCGCCGGTAAAAGAGATCTATTCGTCTATGGAAATACTTTTGGCGTGGTTTTCCTTACTGGTCGGCTATGTCTTTTGCCGCGTTTTTCCGGTGATCAACCATCCTTTTGGCGGTTTACTTTTGATTTTGGCTCTTTACGGTGGTGCGGTGGTGCTATGGAAATGGAAGGGTGTGAAATTCCCCTTGATGCCTGGAATACTGGGCGGTTCCGCGCTGTTGCTGACACCGGCGTTATTCCTTTCTGCCAATTCGACGATTCATTTCTTCGTGTATCTCTATGCGCTGGCCACTTGGTTTTATTTGATCTATGGAATTTGCGGAAATCTGCTGGAGACCGGATTTTCCGATTTATTGCCGTTTGATTTCTTAAAAGCGCTTTTGATCTATCCGCTTACTTCGCTTGGGAAAATGGTGCCTGCGTTGTTCTCCGGCAAGGGACGGGGTAGAAGCTTGTTTCTTAAGATTTTGCTGGGCTTGACGATCGCGGTAGTTCCCACGGTCATTGCGCTTGCGCTTCTATCTTATGATCAAGCCTTCACAGCCCTTTTTCGGCGCGTTTTTTCATTTGATTGGGGAAGCTTCTTTTCGCATATAGGAAGCGCGATCTTGGGGATTCCGGTCGGAATGTATTTTTACGGCTTGTTTTTCTCTGCGCACCGGCAAAAGGGCGGCGAAAAAATGTCGGCTGAGCGGTGCAGATCTATCTCTGCTTCGGTTAAAAAGCTGCCCGGTATGACGGCGATTGCGGCGTCTGTTCCTATTTTGAGCGTCTATGGCCTTTTCTTCGTTTCACAATGGGATTACTATACCTCAGCATTTACCGGCATTTTACCGGTAGGATTCAGTTTTGCCGAGTATGCACGGAGCGGTTTCTTTCAGCTTTGCGCCGTATCGGTTCTCAACTTCGTTATGATCGTGATGATCGGTGTATTTGTGCGCCGAAAAGGGGAGACGGTAACGGTCACAACGCGCGTACTTTCGCTGATTTTTTCGGGTGCTACGCTGGTTTTGATTGCGACCGCCTTTTCTAAGTTGTATCTGTATGTAAAGCAATTTGGCTTGACGCCGAAACGGGTCTACGCCGGGTGGTTTATGGTGATTTTAACGGTTGTTTTCCTGCTGGTTATCGTTAAACAGGTGGTAAAACACTTTAAATTGCTACCGGTCGCTACCCTGGTATGTGTTGGATTGTTTGCGGTTTTGGCACTTTCCGGAAGCGATATGCTGATTGCAAATTATAACGTGGATCGTTATTTGGACGGTTCCTTGGAAACGGTGGATATTGATGCCATGCGCGATCTGGGGGATGCGGCGGTGCCGGCTATGGTGCGTCTTGGGGAAGAGTTGGCTTCCAAAAACGGATACAAGCTTTCGAGGTTTGAATATGAGGGCGCTGAGGAGATCTACGTGCGCGTAGTGGACTATTTATATGGTATGGCGGAGCGAGATCGGGATGGGATCTTTGATTTGACCCTTCCTAAAGTGCTGGCTGAAAAATCGCTTTCCAAAGCCGGAATTCGAAACTTGAACGTGGATCGTTAAAGAGGTGCGCTATGTTTGGAATCTGTAACCTACTAAGTTTGTTCTTTGGAATTGCGGCGGTGTTGCTTTTATTAATCGGGCTATTTTCGAAGAGAAAAAAACTTTTTTCCTATCTTGGGATGTCTTCGGGCATGATCGCTCTTTGCAGTCAGATCGCTGCCTATAACGTATTGGTAAAGAAGGGGGATTGGAGTGCTTTGATGGATACTTCAGATTTCACCCTCTTTGCCGCGGCGGTTTTGACCGTTATTACGATTGCTCTGAATTTCATGATCTTGGTTAAGCACAAATAAAAAAGACCCCATGGGGTCTTTTTTATTTTCTTTTTTTCAGTTTTATTCTATACCCAAAAGCCAATTTACGCTGACTTTTAATATTCGCGCCAACTCTCGAACCTCATAATCTGCCACGAATCGGGTGCCGATCTCGATACGAGAGATGCTATCTCGTTCAATAATGATTCCTGCCACTTGTAATTGTGCTGCGAGGTCGCTCTGAGTCATTCTAATTCTGCACCGCGCCTCATGGATTCTTTCTCCGCAAATATTCTTTTGTCCGTTATAATCATAGATTTTCAATGGTGACATCTCCTTGTGCTAAAGATTTGAATTTTTCTTGACATTAACATATTTTTAATCTATAATTGTGTTAAAGATCAGAATTTATTCATTGGGAGGATTATTTATGAAAAAAATCTATGTTTTATTGACTATGGTTGCTCTTTTGATGACGATGGTTTCTTGCGGTGGCAAGCCTGTCAAGAGTGAAAACAATGTATCTTCAAACAAAGATACGGCTTCCGGAATTTCAGTTGAGATGGCGATGCAAACCCTGAACAAAACAGGCAATACCGTGGCGGCACCTTCTGAAAAACTTCCTGCCGTTAAAAAAGATGGTGATGCTTATAGCGTTACCGTAGACGGATTTAAGTCAATTGAGTTTAAACTGCCAAAGACGATTGAGGAAGCATTTGAGCAGATTGGAAACTCAGAGGAATTAAACGATATGTACCTAAAGGAGATTCCCGATTTTTCTTGCGATTTCCCCGAGGAATTGACCGATACCGTCTTGGCGGATTATCAAGAGTGTCAACCCTCACTATCTTCTATTAACGTAGAAAAGGCGTATCAGAATGCAGACGGAACTGTGCAGATCTCCTATGGAAAAAGTATGCTTGGTGTGAAGCAATACGTTTATCGGGTTTATGATGCAGATAAAAACGAACTCGCCGCCGTGTATTATGATGGAGAAACGAGAGCGATCAGTGCCGTCCAAGAGTATCTCTATGATTATGAAAAAGATCCTTATAAAGATGGCGGCAGAAAGTTTAAGCTGATCCGCAGTTTTTCTTATAACAATGGCATAGTCGAGAAAATTGCAATAGAAGCAGAAAATACCGATTATCAAAAGGACGGCGAGTACGATTTCTGGAGTGGACATAAAGTTTCGTTTTCTTACCTTGTGAAAGATAATCGGATAGCGGCAATGAAAGACGGTTATTTCTACTTTACTTATAACGTAGATCAAGCAGAAGGCAACAATTATAATCATATCGGACTGTATCCCTACTTCGATCAAAACGGGAAATTAGAAGCTATTAGAACTACTGCTGATCGAAATGATTATTACTATCTGATTGACGATAATGTGTGGTTTTCAGCCGAAGGCGATCGTGTCGAAGAAAAGTAATTAAATGATTGCAATTATATTATAATGGGGGATTTTATATGATTAAGAATATAGGTAAAAGATGGATCATCAGCCTTGTATTATGTGTTGTAGCGATTGCTGTTTTTGTACAGTCCAATTCGGAAAAAGTACAACTGTGCGGAACATGGACGAATTCCCAGACGCAAACGACGAATATTATACCGGGGTTACGAGGTTATTATGGAACGTTTCAGATCGACCAAATAATGAATTTTTCCATTTTCGGAACCTTTGATGCATCAATTCACATTACAGGCGATGAGCAGTCAATGAACATGATCGCTGCTGAAGATCGTGACCAAACGATCAAAGGAAAATATAAAGTTGAAAACGGGAGAATAACGCTCGAAGCAAATGGAAATATCTCTCAAACGCAGTATCGCCTTGTGGGGGACAGTTTTTCCGGAGAAGACGGAGCCGTTTTCAGAAGACAGTCTAACAACAGTATTCCCTTGATCATGAAACTAATTTCAGGAGTACTGATTTTGATTGCAATTGCTCTTTTTGGAAAGAATAAGAAGTCTGATGCGGTTTCATCGGAACCGGCTGAAGTTTTATAAGAAGGAGTAACATGATGAAAGTTAAAAAATCTTGGAAAATAATACTCTTAATCGTAGCGTTTATTGTTGTTGTAAAGCTGACCTCCATACTGTTTGCCAATTATGGAATTTGCGATTCATGCGGTAATAAGTATTCCGGGACATACTTCGTTGCTCTTAATGGTAGTAACCTTTGTGCAACCTGCGGTGCAGAATACTATACCGGGTGGACAGGTGATTTGGATAGCGTTATCAGAAAGACGAAAAATACCACGGTAGATATTCTTCAAGGTGTAGAAATAGCCCTTTTTGTAGCGGCGTTGTTTTGGATTGGCATGAAGAAGGGGTCAAAGGATAAAGCAGAAGAGGTGGCCGGCTCGATTAAAGAAAAAATTCTCACAACCAAAGAAGCCGTTGCCGCAAAAATTGAACCAACGATCTTAAAGAAGGAAACGGTGTCCTCTCAAGCAAAAGAAGTAAAGGGTAAAGCGGAAGCATTAAGGGAAATCAAGGAACTTTTGGATGAGGGAATTCTATCACAAGAGGAATTTGAGACTGAGAAAAAACGGATTTTAGAGCAGTGAAATGAAAAAGACCCCATGGGGGTCTTTTTTATTTGCAATATTTTTCTCTTAGTTCCGTGAGGATCTTTTTTTCAAGGCGGGAGACGGCTACTTGCGTCATGCCCAATTCCTGGGCGGTGGCGGCCTGGGTCTGCTCCATGAAAAAGCGCAGGACGATCAGTCGCCGTTCTCGGGGCGGAAGTGCGCCCAGGATCTCTCGGGTCAGTACCCGATCCAAGGCGTTTTCCTCAGGGGAGCTGATGCTGGGCGTGATACCGCCTTCTTCCGGAGGGAGATCCAGGGATACCAAGGGCTGGGTTGCCTCAGTTGCCGTAAGGATCGCTTCGACGTCCATTCCGGTTTCTGCGGCAAGCTCCGATAATTTAGGCTCTCTTCCTAAGCGTTGCGCCAGCACGCGTGCCGCACGGTCGATCTTTAATTTATCTTCTTTATATTTTCTGGAAACTTTGATACTGCTGTTATCGCGGAGATAGGTCTTGATCTCACCTATGATTTTTGCGACCGCGTAGGTGGAAAACTTGACCTGCTTACTCTCGTCAAAATCCCTGGCTGCTTTGATCAGTCCGATCGAGCCGATCTGCAATAGATCCTCGTCTTCAACCCCAAATCCCCGATATCGCTTTGCCGCCATGCGCACAAGGCCAAGGTTTTCCTCTACCAGGCGGTCTTCTAAAAGCGGCATTAAACCTTTGGCTTTATGTATTTGGTCAGGGTGACGGTGGTTCCAATCCCCGGTTTGGACGTCACTTTGATCTTGTCCATAAAGGTTTCCATGATGGTAAAGCCCATGCCGCTCCGCTCTGCTTCGTCACCGGTGGTGAAAAGCGGCTCCATGGCTTGCGGAACGTCCGGAATTCCTTTCCCTTTATCTTTAATGGAAAGAACTAATTTGCCGTTATCATAAAGCCGGCC
>JAZNVY010000039.1:0-8526 GCA_045593105.1 Eubacteriales bacterium | reverse complement strand
GTGGACTCGCCGCCGATCTGGGGGATGAGGTTATAAGCGATCTGATAGGGGAATACGGTATTTTCATATTCCTCGCCCTTAGCTAAGGCTTCTACTTCGCCCATCAGCTCCACCGGACCACCGGCACCTGCACCGGAGACTGCTTGGTAGGTAGATGCGATCATGGACTTGATGGGGCTGAGCTTATTCAGCGCATTGACTGCGGTGATGGTGATGATGGTGGAGCAGTTGGGGTTGGCGATGATACCCTTGTGCTTTTTGGCGTCCTCGGGATTGACCTCGGGGACGATCAAAGGAACGTCGGGATCCATCCGGAATGCGCTGGAGTTATCCACGAATACCGCACCGGCTTTGACGATGGCGGGAGCCAATTTTTTCGCCAGCTCGTTGGTGGCGGCGCCCAGCACCAGATCCATGCCCTCAAATGCGTTTTCGTCTGCCAGCTCTACGGCAATTTCCTGACCCTTGAAGGGGATCAGCTTCCCTACGCTGCGGGAGCTTGCTAGCAGCTTCAGCTTTCCGATAGGGAAATTGCGCTCTTCCAATACTTTCAACATCTCGCGGCCTACCGCACCGGTAGCACCCAGAATGGCAACGTTTTTCATGATGATTTACCTCGCTTTACTTTACAAAACTATTATATAATACGCGGATAGCGTTCTCATAATCCTTATTATCAATACCGACGATAATATTCACCTCATCGGGACCCTGAGAGATCATACGGACGCTGATCCCGTGCTTGCCCAGCCGCTCAAAGATCTTGCCGGACGCACCGGGACGGGAAGCCATCTTCCGTCCGACTGCTGCGACGACGGCGATCTCATCGGTGACCTTGATATGGTCGGGCTTGACCTTTTTCTGCAGCTCGCCCAGTACGGAATAGAGGCAGGGGGCGACCTTTGCCGTGTCTACCACCAGGGAGACCGTGTCCAGACCGGTGGGGACGTACTCGATGGAAACGTTATGGTTTTCAAAGGACTCCAGAATTCGCCGCAGTTCACCCACCGCATTGGAAAGACCGTTTTTGGTGATGGTGACGATGGAATAATTCTTTTTGCCGGCAATGCCGGTGATGATCCGATCCTCTGCCTCCGGATCATCCTCAAAGGACTCCATGATCATGGTGCCGGGGTGATCCGGCTCGTTGGTATTGCGGATATTAAGGGGGATCTTCTTCTCCCGAACCGGGTAGATGGTGCCTTCATGCAGTACCTGCGCACCGGCGTGGCTCAGCTCTCTCAACTCGCTGTAGGTCACGCGCTCAATAGGATGGGGATCCTCTACGATTCGGGGATCTGCCATCAGAACGCCGGAAACGTCCGTCCAGTTTTCATAGACGTCCGCGTCCAGAGCAGCCGCCGCCAAGGCGCCGGTAATATCCGAACCGCCCCGGGTGAGGGTCTTGATGCGGCCGTCCGGCATGATGCCGTAGAATCCGGGGATGACCACCTTGCGGTTTTCCGCCAGCTGGCAAAGCGCCGCGTAAGAGGTCTCTTTATCAATGGAGCCGTCGAAGGCGAATTTCAGCCAATGGGCGGCGTCCACAAATTCAAAGCCCAGGTAATCTGCCATCAGCTTCGCGGAGAGATACTCACCGCGGGAGACCAATTCCTCCTCGCTGATGCCGGCACCCATTTTTTCGCGCAGCTTTTGCAGTTCGGCTTCAATATTGACCTGAAGACCCAGGTCTTTTTTGATCTCGATATAGCGATCCCGGATCATTTCAAAGACCGGTTCGCAGGAAACGCCGTATTTCAGATGGGCGTGGCAGAGATATAAAAGGTCGGTGATCTTATGATCGTCCTTATGCCGTTTGCCGGCCGCGGAAACCACCACCACCCGACGGGCAGGGTCTGCCTCCACGATCTCTTTGACTTTTTTATATTGGATCGCATCCGCCATGGAGGATCCGCCGAATTTTAACACTTTTAACATATTATTGTCCGATCGCCGCTACGAAGGTTGCTTCGTCCTCGGCTTTTAATTTTGCATAAAGAGCCGCCATCTCGCTGACGGTCATCGGCGCAGTCACAACGCCCTCGCCCCAGCGCTCACCCTCCGGCAGCGCTGCTTTGGAGCGGAGATAGAACCGATAAGAGACGATCTCATTGGAGAGGGGAGCGGGATCGAAAGCGTCCGCATAGAACGCGGCTTTCCCGGCCACCATGTCCAGGCAATCCTGCACTACGTTAGCGGCGGTGGGATAGCGGCCGGCACCCTGGCCGTAGAAGCTCATCTTTCCGGTATATTCCGTCTCATAGGTGATGAGATTAAAGTTGGTGGGAACTGCGGCGGTCAGTGACTGAGGCAGTGCCATAGGAACTACGTAAGCGGCGATGCGATCGCCGTCCCGACGTGCTTTACCCAGGATCTTACAGGTGAGGCCGTGCTCCTTGAAGGCGCGGATATCACCGTCGGTGATATGCCGGATGCCCCATACGGGGATCTCCTCTACCTTGAGGGAGAGGTCAAAGGCCACGTTGGCGGAAAGGAGAAGCTTATGCATGATATCCTTGCCGTCGATATCGGCCGAGGGATCTGCCTCCGCATAGCCCAGAGCCTGCGCCTCGGAAAGGGCAGTATCAAAAGAAAGCCCATTTTCGGTCATATTGGTCAGAATATAATTGGTGGTACCATTCATGATACCCTCTACCGCCAGCACCGGCTCCAGACGGCGGACATGCTCCAAGGCGGTCAGCCAGCCGATGGCGCCGCCTACTGCGGCGGTGCAACGGAAGGTGGCGCCGTGCTCTTTGGCCAGTGCCAACAGTTCATCATAATAAGTTGCTACCAGATATTTATTGGCAGTGACTACGTTTTTTCCTGCCCGAAGAGCCGCCGAAACGAACTCGTAGGACGGATGCAGGCCACCCAATACTTCAATAACGGTATCCACTTCGGCATCTTCCCAAAGATCCTCTGCCCGGTGGGTCAGCTCCGGGATCCCGATCTCGCGGAGATCCAGGACATAGCGGATCTCAAGATCCTTCTGCCCCTTTGCCAACTCGTATACACCGGCACCTACGGTACCGAAGCCCATTAATCCAATTACCATTCTTTTGCTCCTGTCGTTTATGATAAGACATTTTTCAAAATTGTCCACCACCGGAGGACAATTGATTTTGTAACATGAACAGAATACCACACTCGTTCTGAAAAAGCAAGTAAAAATCACATTTTTTCTGTTTTGAACAAAGATATTTTCTATTATAATAAAAATATATTAAATTAGCAAGTACCAATCAAGATTTAATATACCGTTCATTGACGGATTCTCTTTTCTATGTTATACTACTAAAATACGAATGTGATAAAGGAGGGGGCGCAATGCTGCGAACCATCGGAATGCTCATCTACGTGGCAGGCTATCTGATCGTAAATCTGCCTGCGTTATTAAAAGCGAAACTGCTGGAAAAGGATCCCCAAAAGCATGAGACCTATTGCAGGAAGAAGATTGTCGGATTTTGCCGGCGGTGCATCAAGGTCATGGGAATGAAGCTGGAGATGCGCGGCTTGGAGAATATTCCCGACTGCGCCACCCTGACGGCCTATAATCATCAAAGTCTTTTGGACGCCTTCGTCCTGATCGGGCATATGCCCAATACGCAGTCTATGGTTGCCAAAAAAGAACTGGAAAAGGCGCCGGGGATCAGCTCCTGGATGAAAGCCGGCCATTGCATTTTCATCGACCGCTCTTCTCCCCGTGCCGGGATGCTCTGCATCAAGCAAGGAGCAGAGCTTTTGAAAAAAGGGATCAACGTCACCATCGCGCCGGAGGGAACCCGGAATAACGGCGGCGAGCTTTTGGATTTCAAGGGCGGTGCCTTTATGATGGCGACCAAGGCGGAAGCCCCCATCCTGCCGGTGGCCATTGAAGGAACCTATAAGCTCTTTGAGGGCAACGGTAAAAAGGTGCGGAGCGACCGGGTGCTCGTGCAGGTCCTGCCGCCCATCCCCACTGAAGGCTTGACGAAGGAACAACAAAAGGAACTGCCGGAACAGGTTCGCCAGCTCCTGCAAAAGACTGTAAACGAATTAAAAGGAGAATTGAACGCATGAAAAAGACTGCCATTTTCGCCCTGCTGCTGGCGATGCTCTTGACTCTGACCGCCTGCGGCGGCCCTGCCACCTTTGCGGAAGCAAAAACGGAAAAATATCTGACGCTGGGGGAGTATAAGGGGATTTCCTATACCCCGATAGTCACCTCCGTATCGGATTATGAAGTGACGGTTGCACTCAATGATGCGTTGGACGACAAGGGATATGCAAAAATTGAAAAAAACCTTGAGATCAAAGAGGGGACCGTTCAGATCGGCGATAAATTAAATATCGATTATAAAGGATTGAAAGACGGCGTCGCGTTTTCCGGCGGTACTGCTGAGGATCAGTCGCTGACTATCGGCAGCGGTCAGTTTATTGATGGCTTTGAAGAAGGCTTGGTGGGCAAGGCTGTCGGCTCTGAAGTCAAGCTGAACCTGACCTTCCCCGAAAACTACGGCAACGAGGAGCTGAACGGTGCCGCCGTTGTCTTTGAAGTGAAGATCAACTACGTGGAAGAGCGCACCAGCTATCCGGAACTGACCGACGATATTGCGAACGATCTGGATGAAGAAGTGAAGACCGCCAAGGATTATATGGCAAACCTCCGGACGAGCTTAGAAAACGAGAAAAAAGCAACCGCTGAGGAAACCGAAAAAAATGATCTTTGGAATACAGTACTTGCCAACGTAAAATTTGAAGAGAAATTGCCCGAGAAGTTGGTGAAGAATTCCGTCAAGGAGTTTACGGACTATTATGAAGCCGTCGCCAAGCAGAATTCTTTCACCTCTCTGGAGGATTTTGTGAAGGCGCAGAATATGACGATGGAAACTTTTGAGCAGCAGGCGCAGTCTTATGGCGAAAATATCGTCAAGAGTCAGTTGACCGCCTACGCCATCGCCAAGGCTGAGGGCTATGCCATGACCAAGGAAATCTTGGATTCGTCTGCTGAGTCATACGCTGCGAAATATGGCTATAGCACAGCGGATGAATATATCAAGGCGGTAGGCGAAGAAGCTGTGGCAGACCAGGCTATTTTGGACTATGCAGTAGACGTGGTTCTTGAAAATGCCAAAACAAAATAAGATGAAGGTTTTGATCAGCGCTTGCCTTTTGGGGCAGGCTTGCCGCTACGACGGCCGTTCCAAGCCCTGCCAAAAGGCATTGGAATTGACCGAAAACTTTGATTTGATCCCTTTCTGCCCGGAATGTATGGGCGGTCTTTCGACTCCGCGTCCGCCGGCCGAGATCCGGGGGGATGCGGTGATCAATGCAGAGGGGCAGGTCGTGACGGCGCAGTACCGTAAGGGCGCGGAGGAAGCCCTGCGGCTTTGCAGATTGCTGGGGATCACCAAGGCGATCCTTAAGGCCAAGAGTCCTTCCTGCGGAAAGGGCGCCGTCTACGATGGCAGCTTTACCCGGACGCTCATTTCCGGCGACGGCATTACCGCCGCACTTTTAAGTGCCCATGGAATTGACGTCTTGACCGAAGAAGAATTATAAAGAAAAAACTGCGGAATGTCTTTTGGATATTCCGCAGTTTTTGAAAAGTATGGGAGAATAAAATGAGGGTATCTATTGCAGAATGCAGAAGCTATGAAGAAGCAGAGGTTCAGGCGGCCTTAGCGTCGTTACTGGAGCCCCTGGGCGGACTGGATTGGGTGAAGCCCGGCATGGTGGTGGGGCTGAAGGTCAATCTCATCACCTTTATCAAGCCGGAGGCGGCAGCCACCACCCATCCGTCGCTGGTGATGGGGCTGGTGCGTCTTTTGAAGGAGCGCGGAGCGCGCGTGATCATCGGCGATAGCCCCGGCGGTATCTATAATAAGGTTTATTTAGATCGGGTGTATGCGGTGACCGGGATGAAAGACGCGGTGGCGGCCGGTGCCGAACTGAACCATGACTTTTCCGTCAAAGAGGCGGAATTCCCCGAGGCACGCGCCGCTAAGACCTTTACCTATACCGGCTGGCTGGACGGATGCGATGCAATTATTAATTTCTGTAAGTTAAAAACCCACGGTATGATGAGTATGAGCGCCGCGGCGAAGAATATGTTTGGTGCCGTCCCCGGGACGGTCAAGCCGGAATATCATTATCGCTTTCCGGAACCGGCGCAGTTTGCAGATATGATCGTGGATCTGGATGAGTATTTTAAGCCCTGCCTTTCCATCATCGACGGCGTGGTGGGCATGGAGGGCAATGGCCCCACCGCCGGTACGCCGCGTTCGGTGGGGATGCTGATCGCGTCGAAAAATCCCCACGCCGCCGATCTGATCGGCAGTGCGGTAATCGGGCTGACGCCCCGGGAGGTGCCCACCTTGGCGGCCGCCATTCGCCGGGGCTTGATCCCCGAAAGCCCGGAAGCCTTGGAGACCGTCGGCGAGGATTGGCGGAAATTTATCATTCCCGACTATCAAAAGGTGGAAACGGTTCGGAGCCTGCGCTTTAATCGGGAGTCGGAAAAATTCTTCGGTAAGTTGACCGCCGCCTTTATCGACCGTGCGCTGGCTTCTCGCCCCGTTCTTACGCCGCCGGAATGCGTGGGGTGCCGGGAATGCGAAAAGGTCTGCCCGGCGGATGCCATCACCATGGTGGAGAAAAAGCCGCGGATCGACCGCAAAAAATGTATCCGCTGCTTCTGCTGCCAGGAGTTCTGCCCCAAGGGTGCCTTGAAGGTGCATCGCCCCTTTTTAGCAAAATTATTAGGAAAATAAGACTGAAAAATCCCCCGTTGAGGCATATTTCCTTGCGAAGTGTCCTCAACGGGGGATTTTTATTTTGGAATATCCATTTCAGTTTCGTGATTTAAGAGCCGGCAGACGATATGCTCCGCCAGCTTCATCCCGGCGATAGTCGGGACGTAGGAGATGGAGCCCACCGTCCGTTTTCCGCCGTCTTCCACCGGGAAGGCCGGGGTGACCGGAGAATCAGAATATAGGCACCGCACCTTGCGAAATCCGGAATTTTTCAAAAGAAGCCGCATCTTTTTTGCCAAAGGGCACCCGGCGGTGCGGTCAAAATTAGCGGTCTGCAGACCGGCAGAGGAAAGACGGTTTCCCGTCCCCATACACATGATGAGGGGGATTTGGTGCTGACGGCAGAATTCTGCCAGTAAAAGCTTTGCCGGGGCATCGTCGATGCAGTCCACGATAAAATCCGCATCCTCGGGAAGGAGACTTTCTGCCGTTTCTGCCTTTATCCAAGCGGTATGACCGGTAAATTGCAGATCCGGATGGATAGCACACATCCGCTCTCGGGCGGCCTCCACCTTGCTTTGGCCGATATTGGTGGAGAGGGCTAAAAGCTGACGGTTGCAATTGGTTTTTGAGAGGGTATCGCCGTCGATGGCGGTGATACGGCCGATGCCGGCGCGCACCAAGCCCTCCAGCGCCGCACCGCCCACGCCGCCGAGTCCGACCACCGCGATATGTGCGTTTTGGAGCGCTGCGAGCCCTTCCGCTCCGACCAACGCTTCCGTTCTGATAAATCGTTCCATAAAATAATCTCCTATATGACGAACGGGGCATTGTTTTTTTGAGGAACTTCCTCAAAAAAACAATGCCCCGCAGATGCCGTAATTTACACACAGTTGATCCCTGACGTTGTCAGGTGGGTAGTAGCCGGGTTGGCTTCACAGGCTTCCGACGTTGAGTAAAAACTCAGGGCCGGCATGCTCACAGCGCCCGAACGCATTCCCAATTCATAAGTGTAGGCTCAAAGTAGTGCAAATCACGCACACCGCAGGGTTAAAAAGGCAGATTTTCGCCCACTCGGCGTTGAAATGCTCGCCAATACCGGTGTATGGGCTCCGCTTTCGCCTGGATTGAACGAAAATCTGCACTTTTTAACGGCAATGCCTATTTTCGTTCAATTGAGCGTCAAAAATTATTCTTCTTCGTCGATGTCGTATTCCTCGCCCAGCGCCTCTTCAAAAGCAGGGAGGACGCGCGCCAGTTCTTCGTTATCGATGGTGACCAGCAATTCCTCGCCGTTGTCATCTTCGATGGCCTTGAGGACGACCAGCTGACCGTCACTCTCCAGCTGCTCCTGGGGATCGTCGAACTGCTCGATCAGACCCACGTAGGAGATGCCGTCCTGCTCGATCTTGCCCAGGACTTCAAATTCCAGCTCCCGGCCGTCTTCATCGGTCAGGACGATAAAATCATTTCCGTATTCGCTTGCCATATTTATAGTCTCCTTATTTATTTTCAATATGTATTCTATCACAGATATTCTAAAAAATCAATCCATAATGCATGGGTTGTCATTGGTAAAAAAATATGTTAAAATAATAATAATGATTAATAAGGATGGCTTTTTATGGCAGAAAAAATTTTGATCATCGAAGATGAATTGCATATTGCGCGTATGATTCGGCTGGAGCTGGAGCGTGAGGGCTATCTCTGCGCCTGCGCTCATGACGGGGAAACCGGTCTTGCCATGGCATTAAGCGGCGGCTACGATCTGGTATTGCTGGACGTGATG
>JAZNVY010000038.1:0-7104 GCA_045593105.1 Eubacteriales bacterium | reverse complement strand
TGGAGAAGACGGCGTCTTCGTTAAAGTGGGACTTTTGCTCCGTTATCGCAAGGTGGAGATTCTTTATAATGACGGCACTAACGCTGTGATTGAATATAACGCGGCGGAAAACGGTGGTCTTCGCATTTACGATCAGGTCGTCTATAAAGGCTCCAATCTCTATGATGGAAAGGCGGTTTCCTGATGGGATTTCAAGAGATCAAAGCGAATATTGAAACGATTCAGCGAGCCCTTTCCGGCCATGATACGGAGCTTTTGGCGGTGACTAAGACCCGTACGGCCGAGGAGATCAATTATGCGATCCAATGTGGCGTCCGTCATATCGGCGAAAACCGCGTCCAAGAACTCCTGGAGAAATATGACCGCATAGAAAAAGAGGGTGTTACCCTCCATTTGATCGGTCAATTGCAAACCAATAAAGTAAAATACATTATTGATAAGGTAGATCTGATTCATTCTGTTGATTCCCTGCGTCTTGCCAATGAGATATCAAAACGGGCGACGGCAATCGGAAAAATCCAGGATGTTCTGATCGAGGTTAATATCGGCGGTGAGGAGTCCAAGGGCGGTGTGATGCCGGAAGAACTGGTCTCTTTGCTGGAAAGTATTTCTACTTTATCCGGAATTCGGGTGCGGGGGTTGATGTGTATTCCGCCGATTGCGCTGGAGAAGCACCAAAACCTTAAATATTTTTTGAAAATGAAGCAATTGTCGGTTGACATAAGGCAAAAAAAGATAGATAATATTAACATGGATATTTTATCGATGGGGATGTCCGGTGATTATGAGGATGCGATCTCAGCCGGAAGTACCTATATCCGTGTCGGTCGTGGTATTTTTGGCCCCAGAAATTAATGTTGGAGGTATAACATAATGAGTAAATGGGACAAACTGAAAGCAGTGATCGGAATTCCTGACGATAGTGATATTGTCGGTAGTGATGAGGGCAATGAAGAAGAAACCTCTGTGGTAGAGGAAGCGCCTGTGAAGCGGGAGCCTTATCGCGCACCGGCACCCAGAACCACTACTGCCGCCACCTCCAGAGGTCAGGTCAATATGGTGATCATTAAGTCCAGTGATTATAGTGATGCACGGACTGTGGCAGACCATATTCTCGGCAATCGTGCCGTTTTGCTGAATCTGGAAAATTGCAATAAGGAAATGGCGCAGCGTATTCTGGACTTTCTGAGCGGTGTCGTCTATGCCCAGGGCGGCGATCTGCAGCGTGTGGCGCACAGTACTTATGCCGTTACTCCCCGTAATGTTGGTTTGCAGGGCGAATTGACGGACGAAATGAAGGAAGAGGAATATTGATTTGCTTTATATCCTTGCTTATGTCTTGAGTCGATTGGTCAGTATTTATGCCGCTATTATGCTGCTATACTGCTTATCGACGTGGTTTATCCGTGATCCGCGCAATAAGTTTATTCGCATTCTTGCCGCGGTGACGGAGCCGCCTTTAACGCCTATCCGCAATTTTTTAAATCGCTATGATTACTTCCGTAATTCACCGGTAGATTTTTCACCGCTGATCTTATTCTTTTTGCTTCGCATGCTGGTTTCGCTGATCAGCTGGCTGGCAGGGGTTCTGATATGAACGAAAGGGCACTTTTTTCTGGAAAGATCGAGGATCTGATCGCGCGTGAATCCGGGGGAGAGACCATGGCGTTTTCCGGCTTTTTAACGCCGGAGGAATGTGTGAAGGCAGAAGCGATCTGCAGGCGTTTTGGTGCCCCTTATCTGCTTTACGGCGGTTATGATTCCGCCGAAAGAAAGATGCTGGCGGTTTCTTCAATGGACGAAGAAACGCTTCGTCTTTGCTTTCCGATCGCTTTGATTCGTATTGATGGCGCGGAAATTGATTGCTTGACCAATCGCGACGTTTTGGGCGCATTAATGGGCTCCGGTATCCGCCGGGACGTCCTTGGTGATATTATCGTACGCGATGGTCAGGCAGTATTCTTCGCGGCGGATCATATCAAGGATTTTTTAATGCAAAATATCGCATCTGTCGGTCGGCAGAATGTGAAATTATCTGAGGCTCCCTCTGATTTTATCATCCCGGAGCCTCATTTTGAGTATCTGCGCACCACGGTCGCATCTCTGCGTGCCGATGCGGTGGTGGGCGGTCTCGCTAAGGCCTCAAGAGAGCAAGCCAATCGTTTGATTGAGGGAAAACAGGTATATATCAATCATATACTTATAGAGAAAAAAACAAAAGAAGTGCACCCGGGAGATTGCGTAGTTATCCGCGGTTTGGGAAAATGGATCATCGACGAATGCCAGGATCAAACCAGGAAGGGACGTGCTATTTTGGAGTGCAGAAAATATATTTAGGAGGATTTTAAGATGTTGACCCCTGATGCAATTCAGTCCAAGGAGTTTGAGCAAAGTGTTCTGGGCGGCTATCGCCGCGATGAAGTGGACGCTTTTTTAGATGAGTTGGAAGAGGATTATCGCAAGCTTTATACCGAGAATAATGAACTGGTTGAAAAACTGAAGGTTTGCCTTGCGAAGATCGAAGATTATAAGAAGGACGAGGAGTTTTTAAAAACTGCCATCATTAATGCGCAGAAGCTGAACGAAACCACCTTGCGTGAGATCGAGATCCGCGAGAAAGAAGTGGAGGTATCCTGTAAGGCAAGAGCTGCGGAGATCATTTCTGCTGCCGAAGAGCAGGCAAAAGCGATTTTGGATAAGGCAGAGCGTGAATCTGCCGATGCTATTCGTGCCGCTCAGGAGCGTTGCCGCGCCGAAATTGATGCGGAGCAAGCAAAATCTGCTGAGGAAATCGCTCGTATTCAGGCCGAAACTGCTGCCGAGCAGAATAAATTGGATTATCTGCATGGCGAAGTTGCCGAGTTTAAGAACACCATCATCGAGCTTTATAAAGCGCATTTGACCTCTATTTCCAAATTGCCTGATTTTAAGCCTGCCGAGGAAAAGGCTGAGCCTGCGCCTGTAGTGGAGGAGAAGAAAGAAGAGGAAGCTCCCGCCGTAAAGGAAGAGCCGGCAGTTGAGCCTGCTGCACCGGTAGAGGAAGAGCCGAAGCAGGATGGCAATACTATGGAATTCAAACTCAAGGAAAAGGAAGCAAAAAAAGAAGAACCTGCTCCGGCAGTGAAGCCTTTGAAATTCGAAAATTTAAAGTTCGGCATTGATTATGATATCAATAAGGACGAATAGGGTGACAAGATTAATCCAAATCTGCCTCAAGCCGGCAGATTTCGGTGCTTTTCACCCAATTTATTCTCGCAAGGCGACGGCCTTGCTTCACCTAAATTGAGTAAAAATCCCTCAAAATCTTCTCGTTTTGAGGTCGAAGATTTTAAAAAGTGCGGATTTTTGATCAACTAAGGCACAAAACACAGCCAATACTGCCGTATTGGCGAGTATTTTAACGATGGGTGAGCGAAAATCCGCCTTTTTTAAAACAGACTCGGATTAATTTTGTTACCCTAAGGAGAAACTATTGAAGCTGATTAAGCGCTACTATTGGATTTTTTTATCACTGCTGCTTGTGGCGGCAGATCAGATTACCAAACTACTTGTGGTAAAAAATATCCCGGTCAATGATTCTATCGAGCTGATCCCGGATTTTTTCTCTTTATCTCACGTTCGTAATACCGGTGCGGCGTTTGGAATGCTTTCCAATCAGCGGTGGGTCTTTATGGTCTTTACCGCCATTGTCATTGTTTGCGCCGTGGCTGCTCTTTGCTCCGGGCGTGTGAAGAATATCTGGGGAATACTTTCTCTTTCCTTGGTTATCGGCGGTGGAATCGGGAATATGATCGACCGGATCTACCTTGGGGAAGTTGTGGACTTTTTTGCCTTTAATTTTTGGGGCTATCAGTTTGCCGTCTTCAATGTAGCCGATATTTTTGTTTGCTGCGGTACGATCATTCTCGCGTTTTATATCTTCTTTTCCAGCGACTTTGAGTCCAATAAGAAAAAAGAGGAATTGACGGATGGAACGGTTTGAATTGCTCTCCGAGCAAGAAGGGGAACGGCTGGATGCCTTTCTCGCGCGCCGATTAGACCAGCTTTCCCGGTCGCGTATCGAAAATCTTATTAAAGACGGAAAAGTGTTGGTGAACCAAAAGGCGGTATCCAAAAGTTATAAAACTCGTTTTGGAGATCAGGTGTTGATCGAAGTTCCACCTCCCGAGGATGCTACGCCGTTGCCCTGCGCAATGGATCTGGATATCGTCTATGAAGATGAGCATCTTTTGGTTTTAAATAAACCGAAAGGGATGGTGGTTCACCCGGCACCGGGCCATACCGGGGATACCCTTGTGAACGGCTTGCTGGCGCATTGTAAGGATAGTCTTTCCGGCATTAATGGTGAAATTAGACCGGGTATTGTTCACCGTATTGATAAGGATACCAGCGGTCTGCTGGTAATCGCAAAAAATGACCAAGCCCATCAGGGGCTTTCTAAGCAGTTTGAGGTGCATAGCATCGACCGCGTTTATGAAACCATTGTGTTCGGTCGGATGCCGCAAGAAAAGGGGACGATTGATGCCTCCATCGGTCGCAGTCAGAAGGATCGCAAGAAGATGGCGGTAGGCGCGCGGAACACCAAACGCGCGGTGACCCATTACGAGGTGCTCCGCCAGTATCGCGGTTTTTCGCACCTGGCTTGCCGGCTCGAGACCGGACGCACCCACCAGATCCGGGTGCATTTATCCTCGATCGGTCATTTTGTCGTGGGGGATCTGGTATACGGACGTGCCGTTCCTGGAATCAATCTGGATTTTGAGGGGCAGTGTCTTCACGCCAGAGTGCTTGGCTTTGACCATCCTATCACCGGCGAACATCTGGTTTTTGAGAGTCCATTGCCGGAATATTTTAAAAAACTCTTGACAAAACTGGAACGGATGGAGTAATATTTAGATACATCTTAAAAACGGGGTGCTGAGTAAAACTCGGCTGAGAGGACGAATGAATTTCGTCTAACCCATGAACCTGATGCGGGTAATGCCGACGTAGGAACTATAATTGCCTTTTATTAGGCCCTGCGCTGACATGCTGCGCAGGGTCTTTCTTTTTCGATAGGAGGTATGAAAGATGAAGAAAGAACGCGTACATATGTTGGTTGAGAGTGCAATGCTTTTGACACTCGGTGCTGTATTGGAACTTGTGAGTAAGTTCGTGATACCGGAAATGCCCTTTGGCGGTCAGCTGACCTTGGCAAGTATGTTGCCGATGGTGCTGATCTCCTACCGATACGGCGTCAAATGGGGACTTTTTTCCGGTGTCGTTTACTCGCTGTTGCAGATGGGACTTGGCGTGAAAACGGTGACTGCCGCTTTCCAAGCAGATTATTTTGGCGACGGTGTCATGATTATGAATGCCATTATCATGGTCTTTCTGGATTACGTTTTAGCCTATACGCTTTTAGGCCTTGGCGGTGTGTTCCGCAACAAGATCAAAAGACCTGGAGTTTCTCTGATGTGCGGTAGCTTGGTTGCGCTTATGGCACGCTATGTGGCACACATTCTTTCCGGTTATATTCTTTTTGCCGGTTGGGCGGAGTGGTTCTTCACGCAGGACGGTTTCCCTGCATGGGGCGCAAAGCTTGTGGAGTCTGTAAGCCCCGGTGTACTTGGTTTTCTTTATAGTGTCGTGTACAACGGTATGTATATGATCCCGGAGATCATTATTACCGCTATCGCAGCGCTTTTGATCGCAAGAGTGCCTAAGATCGCAATGAAAAAGAATTAAAAAAATCAAAAAAGCGGTGATCCATTTTGATCACCGCTTTCTTTATATTTTTTCTTTACATTGAGTTTATAATATATTATAATAACTATAATAAACTTTATTATAGGAGCGTGTTATTTATGGCAGATATTGCTTATCGCAGAATCCTTTTAAAATTGAGCGGCGAAGCCCTTGCCGGCAGCGGTAAATCCGGCATTGATTTTGACTATGTTTTGAAGATCGGTTCCTACATCAAGGAGTGCGTCGATAAAGGCGTTCAGGTGGCGATTGTTGTGGGCGGCGGCAACTATTGGCGCGGCAGAAGCAATCAGCAGATGGATCGCACCAGAGCAGACTATATCGGTATGCTGGCGACGACGATGAATGCTTTGACGGTGCAGGATGCGCTGATTCAAAACGGTGTAGAGTGCCGTGTTATGAGCGCCATTGAGATGCGCCAGATCGCGGAGCCTTTCATCCGTAACCGTGCCATCTCCCATTTGGAGAAGGGTTATGTCGTCATTTTTGCCAGCGGTACCGGGAATCCCTATTTTTCCACTGATACTTGTGCGGCTCTCCGTGCCGCTGAGGTTAACGCCGACGTCATCTTTAAAGCAACCAACGTGGACGGCGTTTATACCGCAGATCCGAAAAAGGATCCCAATGCGAAAAAACTGCATCATATCCGCTATATGGATATTTTGAAGAATCAGCTGGGCGTTATGGATAGCGCTGCCGCCGCTCTTTGTAACGACAACAATATCCCCATTTACGTTTTTGATATGTCTGATCCCTCTAACATCGTTCGCGCAGTAATGGGTGAAGATATCGGTACAACTATTGATAACAAAGGAGAATAATGTTATGGCTAACTATACTGAATTTGAAGACAAGATGAAAAAGACCTTGACCGCTCTGGGCAATGATTATGCCGGCCTGCGTGCAGGACGTGCAAATCCTGCCGTTTTGGATCGTCTGCGTGTGGATTATTACGGGGCATCCAGCAAGATCAATGAAGTGGCAGCCGTCAGCGTTCCCGAACCCCGTATGCTGATGATTCAGCCCTGGGACGTCACCTTGGTTAAGGAAATTGAGAAAGCCATTCTGGCTTCCGATATCGGTATCACCCCGTCCAACGATGGTAAGGTGATCCGCCTGAGCTTCCCTCAGCCCACCGAAGAGCGTCGTAAGGAGCTGGCAAAAGAGGCAAAGAAGCTGGGCGAGGATGCAAAGGTTGCAGTTCGTAACGTTCGCCGTGATGCTTTGGATAAGTTCAAGAAGCAGGAGAAGGCCAAGGAGATCACTGAGGACGAACTGAAGGGCATTGAGACTGACGTTCAGAAGTTGACTGATAAATATATTGCTGAGATTGACAAGATGGTTTCCGAAAAGGAAAAG
>JAZNVY010000037.1:0-2485 GCA_045593105.1 Eubacteriales bacterium | reverse complement strand
AGCGCATGGCGGCGGATGAGGGTATCGGCGAATTTGGGATATTTACGGTAAAAAAGACGGGGAAGTTTCGAGTTCTGGGGCTTTTTTTGGTAGCCCTTTGGCTGGGTTAAGACCACGATATTGCGGTCGTAGCCCATTTTGCGGAAGGCGTCCACCGGGATACTATCGGCGACACCGCCGTCTAAAAGCTTACGTCCGTCGCGCTTGACGATTTTGGAAACGTAGGGCATGGAGGCGGAGGCGCGCATATAGTCCATTTCCTTGCGCAGGTCGGTGCAACGCTGATAGACCGCTTCGCCGGTCTCCAGGTCGGTGCAGACGGCGTAATAAGCCACCTTGGATTTGGCAAAGGTATCATAGTCAAAGGGATCTAAGCGATCCGGCAGATCGTGATAGCAGAACTTTTCGCCGACGATGCTGCCGGTCAGCAGCAGGGAGCGGAAGCTCATGAAGCGCCAATGGTTACAGTATTTTTTATAGTAACGGATCGTCCGTCCCGGCTGGTTGCCGAGATAAACGCTTCCGTGGATGGCACCGGCAGAAACGCCCATCAATCCGTCCGGCCAGATGCCTTCCTCCATGAAAACATCCAGCACGCCGGCGGTATAAATGGCGCGCATGGCGCCGCCTTCTAAAACAAGTCCAAGCATGATTTTCTCCTATAAAAAATGACCCCGAAGGGTCATTTTTCTTTTATTTTGCGATCAGGGCGTTGATCTTCTCGATGAGGGCGTCCACGTCGGCGCCGTGCACCATGCAGGCCTGCTCCACGCTCTCGCCTCTGGCAGAGGGACAGCCCAAGCAATGCATACCGATCTCCAGGAACAGGGGAGCGGTCTCGGGATAGTTATCCAAAACTTCCGCAATGATCATATCTTTCGTAACCATATTTAAGTACCTCCTTTGGTTTCTGATTCTATTATACACGAAAATTACAAATTTGCAAAGGATTTTTTATTTTTGGTTTACTTTCCCTTTAAAAAGTGTTATACTAAAATGAAATGTTATGTTAAAGGAGATCGAAATGGAATTATTAGATCTTAAAAATGCCGCTGCAGTAGCGGAATATGAAGCGTTTGTACAGCAGCATCCCAAGGGTCATTTCGCCCAGTCGGTGGAATGGGCTCGGCTTAAGACTGAATGGACCTTTGAGGCGGTCATCGAGCGAGACGAGGCCGGTGCCATCATCGGTACCATGGGGCTTTTGATCCGCAAGGTGCCGGGGACGGCGATCATGTATTCCTGCCGCGGACCGGTCTGCGATCTGCACGACGAGGCGCTGGTGACCCGGCTGGTCAAGGCCGCCGGAGAGGTGGGCAAGAAATATCATGCCTGCTCGCTGAAGATCGATACCGATACTAAGGTGGACGACGAGGAATTTCGCGCCATCTGCCGTAAGCTGGGCTTTACGGAACCCAACCATTCCAAGAATTTCGAGGGGATCCAGCCCCGGTTCGTCTTCCGTCTGTACTTAGAGGGGCGGAACGAGGAGGAGATTCTGGCATCCTTCCAGCAAAAGACCCGTTATAATATCCGGGTCGCCATCAAAAAGGGTGTGGAGGTCAAGCTCTGCGGCGAGGAAGCGCTGCACGACTTCCATCAGATCATGGTCACCACCGGTACCCGGGACAACTTTGTAGTCCGGACGGAGGAATATTTCCGCCGGCTGATGCGCGAATTGGGTGAGCACGCCCGGCTGTACATGGCGTATCTGGACGGCAAGGCCATCGCCGGCACCTTAGCCATCGGCTACGGGGATAAGGTCTGGTATCTCTACGGTGCCTCCTCCAACGAGTACCGCAACGTCATGCCCAACTACCTCCTGCAATGGGAGATGATCAAATGGGCCATCGAGCGCGGTGCGCGGGTGTATGATTTCCGCGGTGTTTCCGGGGACCTCAGCGAGGACAACCCTCTCTACGGTCTCTATCGCTTTAAGCGCGGCTTCAACGGTGAGTTTACCGAGTTTGTGGGCGAGATGGATCTTGTCTACAACAAGCTGATGCTGAACTGGTCTAAGTTCGGCAGTAAGGCTTACCGCCGGCTGAGTATGTTCTTATTTAAACTGAAGCACAGAGGTTAAGAATGAGAATTATCGTTCAAAAAGAAAAGATCCGCGAGAACTACCGGCTTTTGAAGGAAAAAGCCGGGGTGCCGGTGATCCCGGTGCTGAAAGCAAACGGCTACGGCCTGGGTGCGGACGGATTATTTGAACTCCTAAAAGAGGAGGGGGTCTCTTTGATGGCGGTCAGCCGCCTGGAGGAGGCTCTGCCTCTCTGCGGTCGCGGTGCGGAGATCCTGGTGCTTTCCTGCTATGGGTCCGAAGAATTTGCCCGGATCGTTTTGGAAAAAGACCTTACCGTTGCGGTGGGGGATCTTGCTTTCGCCAAGCGGCTTTCTGCCATGGCAGAGAGACCGGTTCGGGTTCATCTTAAAGTGGATACCGGGATGGGCAGATTTGGATTTCTGCCCCGGGACATCGAAG
>JAZNVY010000036.1:0-2683 GCA_045593105.1 Eubacteriales bacterium | reverse complement strand
AAAAAAGAAGAGAATATCTCGTCGTCAAATCGAGAAGCGAATGATCGTGAACAAAAGAATCAAAAAAGGAAAGAGCAGAAACTCTTTCCTTTTATGGTTATTTGAAATATCGGCAGAAACCAAATGAAGAAAAATCTTTTTCCGGTCTGTGCCTTTTTCATCGGTCTTAATAATTATAGCCCATTTCGAGAGCCTTGATGTTCAAGTCCATCAGGTTGGCACGCTTAGCGGAAACCACCTTTTTGAGGGCTTCGGTGATATCGTCGAAGTTGACCAGTCCGGTCTCCTTGATCATCTTGCCCATCATGATCATATTGGCGAGGGTGGGAATGCCGGCATCCGCCGCCATCTTGGTGGCAGGGATATAGAAGGCTTCCACGTCGCTACGCTCGACCTTACGGCCGATCAAGGTGCTATCCACGAAGATCTTACCGCCCTTGACAGTGGCCTCCTCGTATTTATCGAGAGAGGGCAGGTTCATGGCGATCAGCACGTCGGGGGTGGAGACGATGGGAGAGCCGATGGGATCATCACTGAGGATGATACTGCAGTTGGCGGTACCACCGCGCATTTCGGGGCCGTAGGAGGGAAGCCAGCTGACTTCCTTTTGCTCCAGAAGACCCTTATAAGCGATAAATTTACCGGCGAAGAGAACGCCCTGTCCGCCGAAACCGGCAATGAGAATTTGAGTTGTCATGGCTTATTTCTCCTCCTTTGCCGTGGAACGGTCTTTATAAACGCCCAAAGGATAGTAGGGGATCATATTCTCATCGATCCACTCCAAAGCCTTGGAGGGGGTCATACCCCAGTTGGTGGGGCAGGAAGAAACGACTTCGATGAGAGAGAAGCCTTTCCCCTCGATCTGGTTTTTGAAAGCCTTGAGGATCGCCTTTTTGGCGTTCTTGACGTTCTTCACGTTATTGACTGCCACACGCTCGATGTACTCGGGGCCATCCAGGGTGGAGAGCAGTTCGCTCACCTTAACGGGGTAGCCGGCGGTGGTGACGTCTCTGCCGTAGGGGGAGGTCTGGGTCACCTGCCCGGGCAGGGAGGTGGGCGCCATCTGACCGCCGGTCATGCCGTAGATGGCATTATTGACAAAGATGATGGTGATGTTTTCATTCCGGGTAGCGGCGTGAACCGTCTCGGCCATACCGATGGAGGCCAAGTCGCCGTCGCCCTGATAAGTAAAGATGACGTTCTCCGGCATGCAACGCTTGAGACCGGTAGCAACTGCGGGGGCGCGGCCGTGAGCGGCCTCTACCATATCGCAGGCAAAGTAATCATAAGCCATAACGGCGCAACCGACCGGTGCGACACCGACGGTCTTGCCCACGACGCCCAGTTCATCCAGCGCCTCAGCGACCAAGCGGTGAATGATACCGTGGGTACAGCCGGGGCAATAATGGAGGGGGGCATCGGTCAATGCTTTGGGTTTTTCAAATACGACCATTATTGATTCTCCTTTGCAAGTTTTTCAATGGACTCCAGCACCTCTTCGGGGGTGGGAATCATACCGCCGACGCGGCAGCACAGCTCCACGGGCTTTTTACAGCCGGTGGAAAGCTTGACGTCTTCGATCATCTGACCCATGGAAAGCTCCACGGAGAGGAATGCCTTGCATTGGTCAGCAGCCTTCGCCAAAACGTCCTTGGGGAAGGGCCAGAGGGTGATGGGACGGATCAGACCCACCTTGATGCCTGCCTTGCGAGCGGCGACCACAGCGTTCTTGGAAACGCGGGCGGCGATACCGAAGGCGACGACGCAGTACTCGGCGTCTTCCATCATGAACTCTTCATACAGAACTTCGTTTTCCTCGATGGTCTTATACCGCTCGAAGCGCTCGAAGTTGGTCTCTTCCAGAATTTCGGGCTTTAAGTAGAGGGAGTTGATGATATTATGCTTGCGCTCTCCCTTAGTGCCGCGTACTGCCCAGGGCTTCTCTACCTCTACGGGAGGAGTGTCCGGCAGTTCTACCGGCTCCATCATCTGACCCATGGTACCGTCGGCCAGCAGCATGGCAGGGACGCGGTATTTATCGGAAAGATCAAAGGCTTTGATGGTGAGGTCTGCCATTTCCTGAACGGAGGCAGGCGCCAGGACGATCAGGTGATAGTCGCCGTGACCGCCGCCTTTGGTGGCCTGGAAATAGTCGGACTGGGAGGGCTGAATGCCGCCCAAGCCCGGACCGCCACGCTGGACGTTAACGATCAGCGCCGGCAGATCTGCACCGGCGATATAGGAGATACCCTCCTGCTTCAGGGAAACACCGGGGCTGGAGGAAGAGGTCATTACGCGGAAGCCGGCACCGGCCACGCCGTAGACCATATTAATAGCGGCCACTTCACTCTCGGCTTGCAGGAAAGTGCCGCCGATTTTGGGCATCCGCTTAGCCATATAGGCTGCGATTTCTGTCTGAGGGGTGATGGGATAACCGAAGTAATGGCGGCAGCCGGCCTTGATGGCGGCTTCAGCAATGGCCTCGTTCCCTTTCATAAGTACTTTTTCTGCCATTTTGAGCACCTCACTTCTCTACGGTGATCACGCAGTCGGGGCACATGGTCGCGCAGAATGCGCAGCCGATGCAGGCCGCCTGGTCGGTGATCACTGCGGGGGAATGTCCTTTCGCATTGATTTTGTCCTTGGCGATGGCGAGGATCTTCTTGGGGCAGGCGTCCACGCA
>JAZNVY010000035.1:0-7236 GCA_045593105.1 Eubacteriales bacterium | reverse complement strand
TCTGCACGGATATAAACAAAGCCCTTGCAAGCGCCTACTGCATAAGCGGCGATTGCCATAGCCTCGATGACGGCGTGGGGGTCACCTTCCAGGATGGAACGATCCATGAATGCGCCCGGGTCGCCTTCGTCGGCATTACAGCAGACATACTTGACATCTGCAACAGTACGGGAAGCAAGATCCCACTTCAGACCGGTGGGGAAACCGCCGCCGCCACGGCCACGCAGACCGGAATCCTTGATTACCTGGATGACGTCAGCAGGCTTCATCTCGGTCAGAACCTTACCCAAAGCCTGGTAACCGTCATAAGCGATGTACTCATCAATTACCTCGGGATTGATAACACCGCAGTTACGGAGAGCAACACGCTTCTGCTTCTTATAGAAATTGGTATCGTTCAGAGAAGCATGTACACCCTTCTCTTCCATCTCCGCAACTTCGCTATAGAGATATTTCTTTACGATACGACCCTTAATAATGTGCTCGGAAACGATCTCGGGGATCGCTTCGACATCAATACGGCTATAGAAAGAGCCTTCGGGATACACGATCATGATGGGACCCAAAGCGCAAAGACCGAAACAACCGGTCATAACGACTTTGACCTCATCCTGGAGATTATTCTTTTCCAGCTCGGCGTTCAGGGCCTCCATAATGCTCAGAGAGCCGGAGGACGTACAGCCTGTACCGCCGCAAATCAAAATATGGTTTCTAATCATTGTCTAAAATCCCCCTTATTTCTCAAAAGCGCCGATGGTGAATTCCTGAACGACTTTGTTGTTCACAATATGCTCAGTTACTACCTTAGCCACTTTATCTTCGTTCATCTTAACGTAGGTGGTCTTAGTACCGTCGGGCGTGGTGATCTCGACAACCGGCTCATACTGGCAGATGCCGATGCAACCGGTCTGGGTGCAAATCACGTTGCCGAGGCGACGATCCTCGATCTCCTTCAAAAAGGCATTCAAAACGGGGCGAGCGCCTGCTGCAATACCGCAGGTAGCCATACCGACAACAACACGAATGGTGTTGCCATCCTCGCTTGCGCGCAGATTGACTTTATTCTGCATCTTTTCTTTGATTGCCTGCAATTCAGCTAAAGATTTCATTTATATTTTTCCTCCTTGAATATCATCCAAATTCTCGTTGATATATTCTCCAATCCAGCTCAGCACGGCAGGTTCCGAAAGCGGCACATCCCCTAACTGGGCGTGCAACTCATCAGTATCCAGGACAAACGTCCCGTGATCGGTATGATGGCGATAAACAAAATGGATCTGATCGTTGGCCTGAATTAGGCTGACGATCGTCCCGGACATATCCCCGATAGGGGCGCGGTCTAAGTGATCCAACCGATAAGACGCGGAAACCACAGTCCCCTCCCCGACCTTTGAGCGGATCGAGAAGCTGCCGTCTGCATCCTCGGCACTTTGCTTAAAGAGCGGAATGCCAAGACCCACCTTTCGGGTGGTCCGGGTCGTGACGAAGGGATCCGTCACGTTCCGCAAAAAATCTTCGTCCATACCGCAGCCGTTATCCTTAATCTCGATCTCAACCGTATTCTTTGCCATCGACTCCGAAACGGTGATCTCGATCAATTCTGCTTTTGCTTTGATGGAGTTATAAGTAATATCAAGTATATTAAGGGATAATTCCTTCATGGAATTAGGCCATATACTTTTTCAGAATGTCGGGAATATCACCTACGACCAAGCGACCATAAACGTCTTCGTTGATGGTCATGACAGGAGCCAGACCGCAAGCACCGATGCAACGGGTCGCCTCCAGAGAGAACTTACCGTCGGGGGTACACTCACCCACATCGATTCCAATGATTTCTTTGATCTTATTCAGGATATCGCCGGAGCCCTTAACATAGCAGGCCGTACCAAGGCAGACACCGATCTTATACTCACCCTTGGGAGCCAGCGAGAACTGCGCATAGAAGGTAACTACGCCGTAAATGTGCTCCAAAGGAATGTCCAGACCCTCGGAAATGATCTTCTGCACCTCGATGGGCAGATAACCATAGATCTCCTGGGCTTCCTGGAGAACCGGCATCAGAGGACCGTCTTGATCCTTGTGTTTCGCAATCACTTCACGCAACTGCTGCTCTTGCTCTTTTGTTCCCTTGAATGGAACGGGACACTTGTTGCTCATTTTTTATCCTCCTTAGTAATGAAACTGCAAAGCAGTAATATCCAACTTTACAAACATATTAATTTTAACATATTATTTTTGTAATTTCCACAGTTTTTTCTATTTTTTTCGCGGAATTAACCTAATTTCTCGATACTCAAATATCGAATGAGTGCTTCTACAGAATTTTCCGGTAATTCCAGAAGATTATCGCCGGAATGTTCGCCAATATCCTGCAGATAATGGGCATCTGAATCGTGAATATACCGATAAGGACGCTTACCGAGACCGGGGGTTGCAATAATGAAATCCTCCGGCAAATTCCGCGAGAGTTCAAAGCAGTGAAAGCCCATATAGTCCCCGACCATACCGAAGTTACCCACCAAGCTTTTGGTCTGCTTATCAATATGCGCCGGGATGGCAATTCCGCCGTAGGACGCCACCAGATCCGGAAGCCCGTCCAACGAGATCGCGGTCGCATTGATAAGATAGCGATCTTCTTTTCCGACGACCTGATCCGCAGCATCCATCAATAACTGCTCGCCAAAGATCCGGGCGTCATTTTGAATCGGCGGCAAAGCAGGCACCACCTGCTCTTTCTCAAAAGCCAGCACCGCGTCAAGCGTTGGAAACAAGCAAAGCACATGGATTTCTTCTGCCGTTTCCAGCTCCATGGCAGGGACGACCGTCACACCGATCTCCTTCCCCACTTCCATGACAGCTGCCACGTTTCCGGCGGTGTTATGATCCGATACTGCGATCATATCCAGACCACAGATCTTGGCCATATTCACAATATTATTCGGCGTCATATCCTCGTCCCCGCAGGGAGAAAGTGCCGAGTGAATATGCAGATCATAACGCAATTCCATCATGCCGTCTCCTTTATTTACTCAATGCCTCATGAATTCTAAGGGCTGTTTTATAAGTGGTTTCCTCCGAAGATAAGACGATAATATCGTTCGCGATCGCTTTTTCTAGTGCGTTATCGTCCGGACGGACCCCCTCGGTCAAAACGACGCAGGGCAGATCGGCCATCACCGCCACCGCCATCACATTGGGATTAGACATCACTGTAACCAGCGCGTCATTATCGCCGGCGCGTCCAATGACCCAGGAAAGCAGGTCGCAGCAATAGGCGCCGCCCACTTCACGATCCTCAACGTCTTCCCCGGAATAATAGCCAAAACCGCAGGCCTTGGCGAGCTCATGCACTTTCATCATTCCATAATATCCTTTAATCGATTTTTTAAAATGATCAGACAGTCCGACATTTTAGCCGTACCCTGCACCACGTCCACCGCAAAAGCATGGCAGGACGGTGAGCCGCAGGCGGAGCAATCGATGCCGGGTAACTCCTCTTCTATCCTTTGGATCTCCTGCATTTTAAGCATTGCTTTTTTGAGGTCCTGATCCAACTGGAGGACGGGGTCATAAGTAATGGGATTATGCCAAAGATAGTCGTCCGGCTGAAGATCATAATCCTTCAAATGGTTGCCGGCCACCGGCATATATTTGCGCAGTTGCCGAACACGGGTCTTGGCAATATAGGGGTTTTCGATGGTCAGACATCCGCCGACGCAACCGGAAACGCACGCCCCCAGCTCCACAAAATCTACGCCAGAAAGCTTCTCATCCTCGATTTCTTCCAAAATCTTGATGACGTTCTCCATCCCATCAGCCGCCAGATATCGATTACGTAGCAAGGCGGTCGCCTCACCGCCGGTATAACTCCAGGAAATACCGGTCAAACCGCACTCCGAAAGGGCTTGCGGTTGCTTGATCTTATTCATTGCCGCCAAAAGCGGTTTATACACGTCAGAGATCGCCAAAACGCCGTCTACGTCAGAACGATCTGTTCCCAAGGGCTGACGCATTGCCGTCACCTTTGCCGGGCAGGGCGAAATAAAGAAAACGCCGATCCGATCCGGAGAAAGACCGGTCTTTTTCTGCGCTTTACGCCGCGCAATATCCGCCGCAATATCTACCGGTGCTTTGACACAGAGCAAATGCGGAATCAGTTTAGGAAAGCGCACGCGGATCAGGCGCACCACCGCCGGGCAAGCCGTAGAAATCACCGGGAGCGGCTGACCGCCTTCGCTCAATTTGATCCGGGTACATTCCGAGACCAATTCCGCCGCGCTGGCCACTTCAAAGATATCGTCAAACCCAATATCAAGAAGCCCGTTTAAGACGTAGTCCACATTATCAAGATTATTAAATTGCCCATATAAAGACGGCGCCGGAATTGCCACGTTATAGTCGAACTGTTCCAGCATCGACAGCTTATCATAGACTGCTTTTTTCGCATGATGAGGGCATACACGAATACATTCACCGCAATCAATACAACGCTCTTTAATAATGGTTGCCTTGCCGTTTTTGACCCGGATCGCTTCCGTAGGGCAACGCTTGACGCAAGCGGTACAGCCCCTGCAACGGTCAGAGTCTAATGTAACGGAATGAAAATAATCCATTCTATCACCTCATATGTTAATTGTAATCGTCAGAGTCGTCCCGACACCCAATACGGTGTCAATCTTCAAATCATCAGAATATCTCTTGATATTGGGCAGTCCCATACCGGCACCAAAGCCCAAATTCCGCACCTCGTCCGGCGCAGTAGAGTATCCCTCTTGCATGGCCAGCTCCACATCCTTGATACCAGGTCCTTTATCCGCAAGGATAATGCGGATCGCGTCGCCGGTGATCTCGGCAGTTGCTTCACCGCCTTCTGCATGGATGACCATATTGATCTCGCCCTCGTACATCGCGATGGAGACGCGACGGATCACGTCGGGCGAAAAGCCCATCTGCTTCAATGATTTTTTCAGCGCTGCAGACGCCTCGCCTGCATTGCTGAAATCCTCACCGTCTACTTTATATTTAAATACGATCGGTTCCATTATACCTTATCCACTCCTTCACTATACAGTCCGTTGGAATAAAGAAGTCCACACGCGGTGTATAAGCGATAGTCGGTAGCCATGATCATGATCCCATTTTCCTCAGCCAGAGAGATCACAGACTCTTCCGGCCGTTTACCGCGCACAAAGATGACACATTTCATATCCATCATCTGCGCCGTCCGAACCGTTTGAGGATTGACAAGACCGGTCAGTAAAACCGCATGATCCTTGACAAATGCCAAGACGTCACTCATCATATCGGACCCGCAAGCGCTTTCCACCTCGCCGTCCAGATTTTCCTCACAGCAGAGCACCTCTGCATCCAGTAATTCGCGCACCTTTGAAAGTTTCATGTTCCTTCTCCTTTGAAATTAGGATTTACATCATTTTAATTATATCATGCGCCAAGCGGTTATTCAAGCAGAAACTTCGCGAAATATCAGTTGACTTTTAAACATAAATATAATATAATGAACCCAAATTCTATTTTAGAAAGAAAGGTGTATTTTAATGAGAGTTTACAATTTTTCCGCAGGTCCCTCCATGCTCCCTTTGGAAGTGCTGGAAAAGGCCGCCAGTGAGATGACGAGTTACGGCACCTCAGGTCAGTCCGTCATGGAGATGAGCCATCGCTCAAAAGAATATGGAGCCATTATCGAGTCAGCGGAAAGTTTGCTCCGTAAAGTACTTTCCATCCCCGATAATTATAAGGTGCTCTTCCTGCAGGGCGGTGCGTCCAGCCAGTTCGCCATGGTTCCCCTGAACCTGATGACCAAGAGCGGTAAGGCGGACTACGTCATCACCGGTCAGTGGGCTAAGAAAGCGTTTAAAGAAGGCAGCCGTTACGGCACCTGCCGTGCAGTCGCTTCCAGCGAGGATAAGACCTTCTCTTATATCCCCGAGCTGAACAGCGCGGATTTTGATCCCGAGGCGGATTTCTTCCATATTTGCTATAACAATACCATCTACGGCACCAAGTTCTATAAGCTGCCCGAAACCGGCAACGTACCCTTGGTTGCCGATATGTCCTCCTCTATCCTCAGCGAGGAGATCGACGTTTCCAAGTTCGGTATTATCTATGCCGGTGCGCAGAAAAATATGGGTCCTGCCGGCTTGACTGTCGTCATCATCCGCGAGGATCTGATCGCCGATCCCCAGCCCATCACCCCCACCATGTTTACTTATAGCACCCATTCCGAGAATGGATCTATGTTCAATACCCCTCCCACCTACGCCATCTATATTCTGAAGCTGGTGCTGGAGTGGATCGAGAATATGGGCGGCATCAAGGTGCTGGAAGAAAAAAACAAGAAGAAAGCAAAATTACTTTACGACTTTCTGGATCAGTCCGAGATGTTCCATCCCACCGTCATGGGCGAATCCCGTTCTTTGATGAACGTTCCCTTCGTGACCGGCAACGAAGAAATGGATAAGAAATTCGTCGCAGAGTGTACTGCAAATGGTTTTGTCAACATCAAGGGTCACCGCTCCGTTGGCGGTATGCGTGCCAGCATCTATAACGCAATGCCCTATGAAGGCGTGGAAGCGCTGGTCAACTTTATGAAGAAATTTGAAGAGGAAAACAAGTAATGAAAATCCAAACCTTAAATAAAATCGCTAAGATCGGCCTGGATGGCTTTGATCAAAAATACGAGATCTGCGATACCTGCGATGCCCCCGACGGTATTCTGGTTCGCAGCGCATCTCTTCACGACATGGAACTGCCTGCTTCCCTGCAAGCTGTCGCCCGTGCCGGTGCCGGTGTCAATAATATTCCTTTGGATGCTTGCGCCGAAAAAGGTATCGTTGTATTCAACACCCCCGGCGCAAACGCTAATGCTGTAAAAGAGTTGGCGATCGGCGCTCTCTTCCTTGCCTCTCGCGACATCGTCAGTGGCATCGAATGGGCAAAGGGGCTGACCGGCGACGACGTTGCCAAGCAGGTTGAAAAAGGTAAGTCTCAGTTTATCGGTCCCGAAATCATGGGCAAAAAATTGGGCGTCATCGGTCTGGGTGCCATTGGCGTACAGGTTGCAAACGCTGCGCAGCATCTGGGCATGAAGGTTCTCGGTTATGACCCCTACATCTCCTTGCAGTCTGCATGGAACCTGAGCCACCACGTAGAAAAAGCGGCAGATATTAATGAAGTTTACGCTAACTGTGACTATATCTGCCTGCACGCTCCTCT
>JAZNVY010000034.1:0-2674 GCA_045593105.1 Eubacteriales bacterium | reverse complement strand
TGAGACTCTTTGCGCCGCCGATACGCCGGAGCCGCTGCCCTTCGTCAAGATTAGCGAGCCGACCTTGGAAATGAATTTCATGGTCAATAACAGTCCCTTTGCCGGCCGTGAGGGTAAATTCGTCACCTCTCGCCACATCCGCGATCGGCTGATGCGCGAGCTTTTGAAGGACGTCTCTCTCCGGGTGGAAGAGGGGGAGACCGCCGATACCTTTAAGGTGGCAGGCAGAGGTGAGATGCACCTCTCTATCCTCATCGAGACCATGCGCCGGGAGGGCTATGAGTTTGCGGTTTCCATGCCCCACGTTCTTTATAAGGAGATCGACGGCGTGAAGTGCGAGCCCATCGAGCACGTCTTTATCGACGTGCCGGAGGATTGCGTCGGTGCCGTGGTGGAGCGCCTTGGCTCCCGAAAGGGTGAGATGCTCTCCATGGAACCTAATGGAAGCCGGATGAAGCTGCAGTATTTGGTTCCTGCCCGGGGTCTGATCGGTTATAAGAGTGACTTTCTGACCGCTACCCGCGGTGAGGGCATTATGAACACCATTTTCCATGGATATGAGCCTTATAAGGGCGAGATCCCCGGTCGTTCTACCGGTTCTCTCATTGCTTTTGAGACCGGCGAGGCAGTAACCTACGGTCTCTTTAACGCTCAGGAGCGCGGTGCGCTCTTTATCGAGCCGTCTACCCCCGTCTATGAGGGTATGATCGTCGGTATGAACCCCAAGGGGGATGATATTGCAGTCAACGTCTGCAAGCGCAAGCACGTCACCAATATGCGCGCCAGCGGCTCCGATGAGGCTCTGCGCCTCATTCCTCCCAAGAAGTTGAGCTTGGAGGAGTCCATCGAGTTTATCGCGCCCGATGAGCTGATCGAGGTGACCCCCACCAACATCCGCTTGCGGAAGCAAACCTTGAGTAATACTCAAAGAATGAAGGAACTTTCTAAATTGAAATGATGATAAAAAAATTAATTGGCGATAAAGCCTTTTATAAAAGACTTTTTGCTTTGATGCTCCCCATTTTGGTGCAGAATGGCATTACCAACTTTGTCAATATGCTGGATAACGTCATGATCGGCCGGGTGGGGACGGCGGAGATGACCGGCGTGGCGGTGACCAACCAGCTGATCTTCGTCTTTAACCTCTGCATCTTTGGTGCGGTGAGCGGTGCCGGTATTTTCAGCGCCCAGTACTACGGCAAGGGTGACCATGAAGGGCTACGGTATACCTTCCGCTTCAAATTGATGTTCTGCGTGCTTTTAGCGGTGCTGGGGATCGGGGCGTTCGTCTTTTTGGGCGAGCCGCTTTTGAACCTTTATATGCAAGGCGACCAGGGTACCACCGATCCTTTGGCGACCTTGGGCTTTGCCAAGGACTATCTCACCGTCATGCTCTTTGGCTTAATTCCTTTTGCGGTGGTGCAGTGCTACTCCAGTACCCTCCGGGAGACCGGCAATCCCAATCTGCCCATGGTGGCAGGCTTGGTGGCGGTGCTGGTCAATCTGGGGTTGAATGCTCTTTTGATCTTCGGTCTTTGCGGATTTCCTGCTTTGGGCGTCCGGGGTGCCGCCATCGCGACGGTGATCTCCCGGTTTACGGAGCTGGCAGTCGTCGTGCTGGCCACCCATTTGAATACAAAAAAATACCCCTTTATGAAAGGGGTATTACGCAGCCTGCACGTGCCTTTAGCGCTGGCAAAGCGGTTCTTTATTAAGGGCTTGCCACTTCTCTTGAATGAGGCGCTTTGGGCGGCAGGGCTTGCCGTCGTCAACCAAAGCTATTCAGCCCGGGGCTTGGATGCTATGGGGGCGTTGAATATCTCCCAGACCTTCTGGAACGTCTTTGCCATCGCCTATATGGCGGTGGGGTCTTCCATCGGCATCATCCTTGGGCAGATGCTGGGTGCCGGACAACTCAAGGAGGCCAAGCAGGACTGCCGTAAGATGATCGCCTTTTCCGCCTTCGTCTCGCTGGTGGTGGGAGTGCTTTACGTGGTTTTGGCGGAATTCATTCCGCTGGCCTATAATACCTCCCCGGAGATCCGCCATATGGCCACTCGGATGATGCAGATCTCGGCCATCGCCATGCCCTTTGATGCGGTGGTGCATGCTTCCTATTTCGCCATGCGATCCGGCGGTAAGATGGCGGTCACCGTCCTCTTTGATAACGGCTTTATGTGGGGCGGTAACGTCTTGCTTTCCTTCCTGCTCAGCCGGTTTACGGCCATCCCTATCCCGGGGCTTTTCACCATCATCCAAAGCATTGCCCTCGTCAAGGCAGGCCTTGGAATTTATCTGGTGGAAAAAGGAAAATGGATCAAGAATATTACGTAAAAAAATGCGGTGTGCATCAGCACACCGCATTTTTTATCGGAGTAAAGACCGATCAAAAAGAGTGCGGATTTCTCCTATAAAAACTAAAAAGGAAAGAGCAGAAACTCTTTCCTTTTTGTTTAACTTTTAAAATTGGCAGAAACCAAATGATGAAATGTTATTTTCTCCGGTCTGTGCCTTTTTCATTGGTCTTAATAGTTGTAGCCCATTTCGAGAGCTTTGATGTTCAACTCCATCAGGTTGGCGCGCTTGGCAGAAACAACTTTTTTGAGGGCATCGGTGATATCATCAAAATTCACCAGGCCGGTTTCCTTGATCATCTTGCCCATCATGATCATAT
>JAZNVY010000033.1:0-10237 GCA_045593105.1 Eubacteriales bacterium | reverse complement strand
GATAGCCGGGTCTCCGAGCGCGCCCTTCGGGAGATCTATCTCCGCGGCTTTGAGATCTGCGTCAAGGAGGCTCAGCCCTGGACCATCATGAGCAGTTATAATATCATCAACGACCGCCGTTGCTGCACCAGCTATGAGCAGTTGACCGGTATTCTCCGGGAAGAATGGGGCTACGAGGGCATCGTTATTACCGACTGGAATACCCCCTGCGACCAGACCTATTGCGTCCTGGGCGGCACGGAGATCCGGATGCCGGTAGGCGATCCCGACGTACTGAAGGAATCCCTCTATAATAACCGCATCACCACCGGCGATCTGCAAAAGAGAGCCAAGGCAATTCTGGAACTGTTCCTGAAGTTTGACTAAACAAAAGGCTGTGAAAAACGAACGTTTTTCACAGCCTCTAGACTATCAAAAAAGTCCCCGACCGCAAAAAGGGAAAGAACCAAAAAGTTCATACCGATTTTACAATATAACGGCGAGAAAGAGAACCTGCTCTTTCTCGTTGTTTCTTTAAAAGGAAAAAATCCGCATGAAAATGCGGATTTTGATTAATTTTTTTGCTATCCGCGGGGCCGCTCTCTACCGTACCCATGTACGCCGACGAGACCGCCCCCGCGAATTCGGAAACATTTTTGAGAGTCAGCTCAGCGTGTCAAAGATAAAAAAACAGGATTCTTTGACACGCTGAGGGCTGTGAAAAACGTTCGTTTTTCACAGCCTTTTGTTATTGATGGACTTCAGATATACCGTAGGGCTTTTTCCGTAGTGCGCTTTAAAGCAGCGGGAGAAATAATTCTGGTCGGGGAAGCCGTTGGCGGCGGCCACGGCGGCCACCGTCATTCCCGGCTCCTTCAACAGCCGCCGGGCGTTTTCCAGCCGCAGAATCCGGACGTAATTCGTCAGCGTCAGACCGGTGGCCTCTTTGAACCGACGGCAAAAATAGGCTTTATCGTAGCCGAACTCCTTGCAGACCGATGCGGTGGTCAAAGGCTCCCGAAAACGCTCCTCCACATAGCGGATCACCTCTCGCATCCGGCTGTTATCCGGCAGACGCTCAAACTCCCCGTCGCTATGGAACTGCACCAGCCGCCCCAGGATCTCGTAGCAAAGGCCGGTCACGATCAAGCCGTGCCCCTCCCCTTTTTCCTCCACTGCCTCAAATAAGCGGTCGATCAGCGCCCTAAGCTCTGCATCCCGAAGCAAAGGCAAAAACGCCGCGCCGAAATTATAGTACGGCAGTAAAAGACGGCGCAGCGCCTCGTTATGGGCAAAGGGCTCCAATAATTCCAGCATCACGATGCGATAGCGCACCCCGTCCGCTCCGGCTTTTCCGGTATGGGTAGTTGAACAGTTGAAAACCAAGATATCCCCTGCCGTTGCCTGCACCTTCTGTCCGGCAAGCTCCATCTCCGCATCCCCCTCATCCACCACCATAATTTCCAGGCGGTCATGCCAATGAATATTGGTGACGGTGTGATACGCTTTTCGATTGAAATATCGCAGTTTGACCGGCAGATCCCCATAGTTTATCGGTGTTTTTTCATAGAGCGCATTATACTTCATAATCCCTCCGAAGTCAATTTTGTGCTAATATAGGTCAATTATGTTCCTTGCTGTCATCTATGTTTTATGGTATCATAAACCCAGCAATAAATCAATATCATACTTTTTAAGGAGAACTATCATGCGTAAACCGTTTTCAGTTATCATCATGGGTCTGGGCAACCGGGGCGCCAAATATGCCAAATTGATGTCTGTCGATCCGGAGCATTACCAGGTCGTCGGCATCGCGGAGCCGGATCCTGCCCGGCGCGACGAGATCCGGGATATCTTCGGACTGAGCGAGGAGGTTTGCTTTGCCGACTGGCGAGAGATCCTGAAGCAGCCCAAGATGGCGGATCTTGCCGTCATCGCCACCATGGACGACGAGCATTTCGAGCCTGCCATGATGGCCATCGAACTGGGCTATAACCTCCTTTTAGAGAAGCCGGTGGCTCCCACCGCCGATCAGTGCGCCGCCATTGCCAACGCCGCTAAGGATAAGGGCGTGGAAGTGCTGGTCTGCCACGTCCTGCGGTATGCTCCTTTCTACGTAAAGGTGAAAGAGCTGGTTCGGGAAGGCCTTTTGGGGGACATTATGTCGGTAGACGCCGTCGAGGGCGTGGGTAATATCCACCAGAGCCATAGCTACGTCCGTGGCAACTGGCATAAAGAGGCCGACACCTCTCCCATGCTGCTGGCCAAGAGCTGTCACGACTTGGATATCATCCAATGGATCCTGGATAAGCCTTGCCGCAAGATCCAGTCCTTCGGCTCTCTGACCCATTTCACCGAGAAAAACGCGCCGGAGGGCTCGCCCGTCAGCTGCGTCAACGGCGACTGCCCCGTCCGGGAGCATTGCCCCTATGACTGCCTGCGGATCTATCATAAGAGCACCAGTCTCCATCACCGCCGGATCATCACCAAGGACATCGCTAAGACCCCCATCCCCACCGACGATGAGGTGCTGGAAGCACTCAAGACCAAGGACTACGGTCTTTGCGTCTACCATGCGAATAACGACGTAGTGGACCACCAGACCGTCAATATGGAATTTGAGGGCGACACCCCCGCCACCTTCTCCATGAACGCCTTTAACCGCGGCGGCCGTTATATCCGCCTCTTCGGTACCAAGGGCGAGCTTTACGCCAACGCTTCCGACACCGCGATCAAGGTCTATCTCTACGACGGAAAGCAGAAACTGGAGTACGAGGTTCCCAAGATCGAAGAGAGTATCGTCGGCGGTCACGGCGGCGGCGACCAGGGCATCATTCAGGAATTGCATCAGTACATGAGCGGTGAATATACCGGCTTCCGCGCCGCCAATATTCATACCTCTGTCCGCAACCATATGCTTTGCTTTGCGGCAGAAGAAGCGCGTCACAATAATACCGTTGTCGATATCGAAACCTACATGAAGAAATTCGACCTGGACAATCACTATTAATCAACAGCCGGAGCGGTATATCCGCTCCGGCTGAGAATTTTTAAGAATTAAGCGCTAATAATCAGGGTTGAAATCTCCCCCGAAATGCGGTATAAATATATTAAATAATAAATCAACCGCAAATAATCAGGCTCTTACCAAAGGAGAAACTAATATGATCACCTTCCCGTTCCCGAAAGACTTTTTATTCGGCACCGCGTCTTCCTCGTTCCAGGTCGAGGGTTCCCCTTACGCCGACGGAAAAACCGAGACCGTCTGGGACTATATGTGCCGGGTGGCGCCGGAAACCTTCCACGAAAATGCCAAGACGGAGCCTGCCTCCTCCTTTTATAAAAACTACGAGCAGGATATTGCCGATATGAAGGAGCTGGGACTCAAGTCCTTCCGCCTTTCCATCTGCTGGGCGCGGATCATCCCGTCAGCAGACGGCAAGATCAACCAAAAGGGTATCGACTTTTATAACCGGGTCATCGACCTGCTTTTGGAAAACGGCATCGAGCCGCTGGTAGACCTCTACCATTGGGAGATGCCCATGTGGGTTTTGGAGCAGGGCGGTATCATTGACCGGAAATTCATAGACCTTTTTGAGTATTACGCCAAGGTCTGCTTTAAAGCCTTCGGCGACCGGGTACGGTATTGGAGTACCTTCAACGAGCCGGCGGTGGTCTGCCGTCAACATTATGAAAGCGGTTCTGAAAGAGGCTGGTACCCCTATGGGGAGGGGCTTGAGAACTATCTCTTAGCCACCCACCACCTGCTTCTTGCCCATTTCCGCGCGGTAAAGCTTTATCATTCCATGGGTCTGCCCGGCAAAATCGGCGCAGTTCTGGATAAATCCGCCACCTATCCCTTGGATCCTTCGGGCAAGGATCTCCTGGCCGCCCAGTATCAGACTGACCGCGGCATCGGCTGGTGGATGGACCCCATGTGGCTGGGTCACTATCCCGAGGCCATTCTCCGGGATTGCCCTGCTTATCGGGACGCCATGCCCGAGGGTTACGCCGAGGACATCGCCCGGGAATTTGAAAAAATGGATTTCGTGGGCATCAATTATTACTATCCCGGCGTCACCTCCTATCAGGAGGATGATCCGGCCAAGTCCACCAAGGTCTCCAGCTTTATTTCCCAGACCGATGAACGATTTCAATCCTATCCTGCCGGTCTTTACGATGCCATGCTTTATCTGACGGAGCAGTACGACCATCCGGAGATCTACGTCACCGAAAACGGGCTGGGCGTCCTGGATCCCAAGGATCATGAGAAAAACATCAACGACGATCACCGCATCGCCTACATCCGGGAGCATCTGCGAATGATCTCTCGCGCCATCAAGGCCGGTGCCGACGTCAAGGGCTACTATTATTGGTCCCATTTCGACAGTTTAGAGTCTCGCTCCGGCTATCAATGGCGGTTCGGTCTAACCTACGTAGACTTTCCCACCGGCAAGCGCGAGAAAAAGAAAAGCTGGTATTACTATCAAAAGATTATTAAAGACGGGATGGTAGATTAACATGGAAAAACTGCAACTGGGTGTCGGTCGTGCCGTCATCACGCCGGAAGTCGGCTGTAAGCTGATGGGCTACCGCACCGATTTTTATTCCGATTCCGTCCACGACGATCTGACCGCCACCGCCTTTTGGTTCCGCCAGGGGGAAACCGACGCGCTGATGGTCAATCTGACCGTCTGTAATCTCGCCACCTTTATCCGAGATCGCATTGCCGCTGAAGCAGAGAAACAATTCGGCATTTCTTCCGGCGCCATGACCTTCTCCTGCACCCATACCCACTCCGGACCCTTCACCGCCAGTGCCGTCAAGGGTCCCGACGATTGGGGCTTGATGGACGCCTCTTATATCGAGGGGATTTTATTCCCCGGCATTTTGAAGGCCATCGCCGCGGCAAAGGACGCCCTTCGCCCGGTTACGGTGGGCGTTGCCAAAGGCGAAAGCCGGATCGGCGTCAACCGCCGGCAGATCACCCCGGAAAACAAGGTGGTTCTGGGTCAAAACCCTTGGGGATCTTTTGATCCGACCATGACCGTCCTCTCCTTTAAGGACAAAAACGGCGAGACCTACGCCAATATGGTTCACTACGGTTGCCACAATACCGCCGCCGGACGGCATCCTGCCATCTCCCGGGATTGGGCTGGCATCCTGGTGGATCGGATGGAGCTGCTTACCGGCGGCATGACAGCGTTTTTCAACGGCACCGCCGGCGATACCGGTCCCCGTCTTACCAATGGCGGCACCACCGGAAAAGGCGACTATCAATATGTTTACGAGCAGGGCAATGCGGCGGCACGGGATGCAATGCGCATCTGGAAAACCATCTCGACCTACCGGAACGAGCCTTTAAAAACCGCCGATTGTACCATCCATCTCCCCCTCCAACCGCGGGAGAGCCTGGAGGAAGTCAAACGGCAGCTGGAGATCGTGCCGGAGGGCGGCTCCGCCACCCGGCGTGCCCATGCCCGCCACTATAGGGACTTGATGGCATCCTATCAGACGGACTACGTAGAAAAGACCGCCTATACCTTCCCCTCCCGTATCATTCGGATCGGCGAAGTGGTATTTTACGGACTTCCCTTTGAGCCCTTCTCCGGGCTGGCACTTCGCATCCGGGACTATACCGACGTTCCCCATCCCCTTTGCCTTGGCTATACCGATGGCTCCGAGGGCTATTTTCCCACAGCGGATCAGATCCCGGTGGGCGGTTATGAAGTGAATATGCTCCGCTTCAAGCATCTTCAAACCTACGTCGATCACGCAGACTTCCATCTCATCACCGACACGGTGGAAAACCTCAAAAAAGTTTACGATTAAAAATGATAACACCCGGTCTTATATAGACCAGGTGTTATTTATTATAAGGCAAACCAATTTATCGGTGGGAAAAATCAAATGCAGAAGTGCTTTACTCGCGCCGCCCGGCGTATGTGATACGCCAAGGCGCGAAAAAGTGCTAAAAAGAATGTTCATCCTTTTGCTCTGCGCTGATTTTTGCCGCCGAATTTTCTTCTTCTAATTTTTTATAGGCAACCTTTCCCACAAGGGTTTTTGGCAGCTCCTCCCGAAATTCCAATTCCCGGGGGCAGGCATATTTTGCAATATAAGTCTTACAATAATCTAAAAGCTCCTCTTTCAGCTCCTCGGTAGGAACTACGCCTTCTTTCGGGACAACGTAAGCCTTGACCCGATGCATCCGATAGGGATCGGGGACGCCGATAACGCAGGAAAGCTGTACCTTGGGATGCCCGTCCAGGACGTTTTCGATCTGAGAGGGATAGACGTTATAACCGCTTGTGACAATGATGCGCTTCAAGCGCTGGCAAAAATAGATAAATCCATCCGCATCCATCTTCCCCAGATCGCCGGTATGAAGCCAACGAGCGCCGTCGTCATGCAGGCGGAGCGCCTCCGCCGTTTCCTCCGGGTGACCGAGATATTCCATCATCACCGTGGGACCCTTTAGGCAGATCTCTCCCTCTTCACCGTAGGGAACCTCTTCGGTGGTGCCCACCTTGCAGATCTTATAGTCCATGTCGGGGTAAGGGAGACCAATGCTTCCTTCACGCTCCTCTTGGTCGGGGGTCAAACAGCTGGCGGTAACACACTCCGTCGTCCCATAGCCTTCCCGAATACGCACCGTCGCACCGCGCTCCGCCAAAAAGCGATCCATCTTTTTCTTGAGTTCCACCGAAAGGCTGTCTCCGCCGGAGAACACTCCCAAAAGGCAGGAAAGATCGGCACCGTCCAGATAATCGGTACGGGTCAGCGCCTCGTAGAGGGTGGGCACACCGGCAATATAGTTGGGACGCTCCTTTTTGATCAGCCGCGCGTATTCCTTGACGTTGAACCGGGGCACCAGAATGGAAGTCATGCCATTGATCAGCGCCGTATGGACGCAGACGCCCAGCCCAAATCCGTGGAACATCGGCATGGCGGCTAAGATCCGCTTGCCCTCCACCGGCCGTGCGCACATAGCGGCGGTCTGCAACCCCAGAGCATTGAAATTGAGATTGGAAAGCAGGATCCCTTTATTGATGCCGGTGGTTCCGCCGGAGAATAAAAGCACCGCGCCGTCCTCAGCACGCATTTCCGCCTTTTCAAAAGGCTTGCCCCCACTCAGGAACTCCTGCCATAAAATCAGATGATCAGCAGGGCGTAATCTCGGGAACTTCCGCTTGACACCGAAGCGATAGCCCCATTTTTTAATTCCCGTCAATGCATCGTCGATATCGGTGATGATGAGGTGCTTTAAGGGATATTCTTCCTGCACCTGCATCAGTTTTTCATAAAACTGGTGGATGGTCACCAACGTGGTGCTTTCCACCTCCCGAAGATAAAAAACGATCTCCTTTTCCGCCGATAGGGGATGAATAAGGCTGACCACCGCCCCCAGTTGGTTAAGCGCATAGAGGCAATAGACCGTCTGGGGAATATTGGGCATGCAAAGGGTGACCCGATCCCCTTTCCGTACCCCCAAGCCCCAAAAGGCATCGGCGGTTTCCTTAATTCTTTTTGCCAACTGCCCGTAAGAGACCGCGCGCCCCATAAAGGACAGCGCATCTCCGGCCGGATGCTTTTCCGCGCAGCAAAGCACCGCATCGCTCATGGAGCCATGCGGATATTGGAGATGATGCGGTACCGCGCCGTAATGATGCAGCCAGGGTCGGTTCATAAAATAATCCTTTCAAATCAATTGACAAAAAATTTTAAAAATGTATAATAATTATACCTTATTCATTTCCAAAAAAATAGTCATAAAAGAAATATTTTTTAAGAGGTGTATAAAAATGAAAATTAATTGGAAACAGGTGGTGATCGACTACCTGCTGATTGCCTTGGGTACCTTGATTTTGGCTGTCAGTTTAAATATCTTCTTAGCACCCAATAAGATCTCCGGCGGCGGTGTCAGCTCCATCGGTACGGTACTGCTCCACCTATTTAAAATCCCCCTTTCGGTGACCAATATCGTCTTTAACGCCGTTCTTTTTGCGGCAGGCTATAAATTTCTCGGGAAGGGTGCCGTCATCAAGACGGCGGCGGGCATCGTCCTGCTCTCCCTTTTCCTGCAGATCACTTCTTATTTCCCGGCCTATACCGGCGATCTGATGATCGCCACCCTCCTGGGCGGCGTGCTGATGGGTGCCGGCGTCGGATTGGTAGTGCGCCAGAACGGCTCCACCGGCGGCAGTGACCTGGCGGCGCTGATCCTCCATCGGATCCTGCCCCATATCTCGGTGGCCACCTTTATTCTGATCATCGACTGCACCATTATCATTGGCGCGTCGATCGTCTTCCGTAGCTTTACCGTCGCCGCTTATTCGGTGCTCTCCCTCTACCTCTCCTCCATCGTCACCGATCGGATCATGACCTTCGGGGATGATGCTAAATCCGTCTATATCATCTCCAAGGAGCATGAAAAGATCGCCGCTGAGGTGATGGGGAAATTCGAACGCGGCGTCACTGCTCTGCATAGCGTCGGGTGCTATACCGAGACGGAAGGAATGACCCTCCTTTGCGTCGTCAGTCCCAAGGAGCTTCCCCGGCTGATCCGCACCGTCCGGGAGCAGGATAAATCCGCCTTCATCGTCATCAACGACTCCCGCGAGGTTTTGGGCGAAGGCTTCAAATCCATCTACGACGTATAAAAATACTATAATCAAAAGCTCGGGCTGATTCAGTCCGAGCTTTTATTTTTTATTCTTCTATGATTTTTTTAATACAGTCCAAAAAGGTTTCTTCGCCCCAGGTATTGATCTTAAAAAAGAGCGCCTGACTGCCGCCGGAGGTGATCGCCGAAAGGTGAATGGGACCGCCGTTTTGAAACAAGGTGACGCTCATACTGAGCCGATTTCCGCCGGTATAGCTGTACCGCTCAAAGACCCGAACGCTGCACCGGGCACCGTTTTCTTGAAAATCGCTGTATTCCTCTAAGGAAGCAGAAAAACTACCGTTGAGGATCCCATCCTCAATGCGTCGCAACAACCCATTGAAATCTCCGCTTAACGTACGTTCGTACTTTGCCATCTTAGAAAATCCCTCCCAACTTCAGTAAAAAGGCAGCCAAAAAGACCGAAAGTGCCGAAAAGAGGGTCGTCCAGACCACCAACTGCCCGGCCAGGGTAACGTCGCCACCCATCTCCTGCGCCATCGGCACGGAGGACACCGCCACCGGCGTGGCGAATACCGCCACAAAGGCGGCGAAGTGCGCGCCGGTAAAAGACTCTCTAAAGAAAAGAAAGGCGACCCCCAGCGCAACCGCCGGAACGAAAAACGTCCGCATCAGCGTACCAAAGACGATCTCACGCCGAAGCCCTTTAATGGCGGAGAATTCAAACTCCGCACCCAGCACCAAAAGCGCAAGAGGCGTCGCCATATTGGAAAGATAGCCCAAGACCTTATAGACCGGCTCCACGTCGGTCAGCCGGAAGGACACGCCCCACCGCTCAAAGAGCGCACGGATGCCCAGCACCAAAAGTCCCAGAGCGATGCTTTGGATCAAGGGGTTTTTGACGATATCCGAAAGGATCTCCCGCGCGGAGGTCTTTTTACCGCCGGCGCGAAATGCCGTCAGACTGACCACCGCCAGAATATTAAACATCGTGATGCTGACCGCTGAAAGAAGGGTCGCCACCTTGGCGCCCTCATCCCCGAAAAGGGACTGCGCCAAAGGGATCCCGATCAAAGCGTAGTTGGAGCGGAAGGTGGCTTGCAAAAGCGCGCCGACACTCTCTCTTTTTTTGGCGACCGCCAGGCAAAGAGGGATGGAGACGGCAAAAACCGCCAGGAGCACCACCGCCACGTAGAGGATATACCCCAGCTCCATATGGGCAAAGTCCTCAATTTTATAGATATTGAGAAACAGCATCGCCGGCAGGAAGAAATGAAAGACCAGTTTATTGGCCGCCTTGATAAAGGCTTCCTTGACGTAGCCGCTGCGTTTCAGGCAATAACCGATGACCACCAATAAAATGATCGGCGTCACCGCATTTAATGCAAAAAGTAATGATTTCATGCTTATTTACAAGCCACCGCATCATCGTAGAAGCGGTCCAGTTCCTCCTTGGTGGCAAAGGTCGCCACAAACATCTGATTGCCCATGGCACCGGCCAGGGCATCGGGGATGCGATCCAGCATCCGCATATGATCCTGATACTTTTCCGCCAATTCTTCATGGGAGAGGACAAAGTTCTTTCCGTCCCGACGTCCGGCAAAGGCGCAATAATAATGCTCGCCCTCTTGC
>JAZNVY010000032.1:0-1749 GCA_045593105.1 Eubacteriales bacterium | reverse complement strand
TTTATTCTTTATTCTTTTATTTTCGGGATTATGAAAGCAGATCGGGGATCTCGCTTAAGTGGGTGATGATCCGATCCACCGGGCGGTCGGGGGTGCCCCCTTTGGGGTTATACCACCAGGTTTGGATCCCTGCATTGATGCCGCCCTGCATATCGCTGGTCAGCGAATCGCCGATGATGATACATTCCTCTTTTTTGCAGGGGATGGCGGCAAAGACTGCGTCAAAAAAGCGCACGTCCGGTTTTTCGTAGCCCAGCTTTTCGGAGATGAAGATACCGTCTAAAAGCTGATCCAATCCGCTCTTTTGAAGCTTACGATCCTGGGCGATGGCGGTGCCGTTGGTGACGGCGTACTGGAGATAACGGCCCTTGAGGGCTTTGACGGTCTCCTCGCCGCCGTCGTGGAAGAAGGCTTTATCGCCTAAGTGGATCTGATAGGCATCATTGAATTCCTCCACCCGGTCACATTCGATGCCCTCTAAGGCAAAGAACTCCCGATAGCGCCCTACCAAAACTTCCGGCTTGGTACATTCGCCCCGCTCCAGCTTTTCCCACCATTTGCGGTTGATGGCGGAATACCGGCGGAGCATTTCGTCGGTACATTCCCCTAAATTGAATTTTTGAAAACAGGTACGGATGCCGTATTCTTCGGATTTTAAAAAGTCTAATAAAGTGCCGTCTATATCCCAAAGAATAGCTTTGAACATAACATTATCTCCTTTAAAAGAATAAATAATAAAGAATAAAAATGGAAGATTTTTGCTGATGGCAAAAATCTACAAAATCTATTATTTATTATTTCTTCTTTATTATTTTAAATAAAGCGGAGAGGCGTTTGCCTCTCCGCTTTCGTACTTATTCTTCAGACTGGGCTGCCTTTTGAGCATTCTCCATGTCGATGAGAGCGTCCTTACGGGAGAGATTGTATCTGCCCTTGGAGTCGATCTCCATGAACTTGACCCAGATCTCGTCGCCTTCGCTCAAGAGGTCTTCTACCTTCTCGACGCGCTTCTTATCCAGCTTGGAGATATGAACCAGACCTTCTTTACCGGGGGCAAACTCAACGAATGCACCGAATTCCATGATCTTAACGACCTTGGAGCGGTAGATCTGACCTACTTCGGGCTCGAAGACGATGCCCTTGATGATCTCCAGCGCCTGGTTGGAGGCGGCAGGATTTGCGGCGGAGATAAAGACGGAACCGTCGTCCTCGATATCGATCTTCGCACCGGTATCGGCAACGATCTTCTGGATCACCTTACCGCCGGAACCGATGACTTCGCGGATCTTATCGGGATGGATCTTGAAGTTGATCACCTTGGGAGCCCATTCCTTCACGTCGGCACGGGGTGCGGCGATGGCAGGAGCGATGACGTTATCCAGGATATGATAACGGGCGTCGCGGGTCTTCTGCAGAGCTTCCTTGATGATGGCTTCGGTCAGACCGTCTACCTTAATATCCATCTGGATGGCAGTGATACCCTTCTTGGTACCGGCTACCTTAAAGTCCATATCGCCGAAAAAGTCTTCGATGCCCTGGATATCGACCATGGTAACGAAGGTATCGTCGGGACGGGTGATCAAACCGCAGGAAATACCGGCAACGGGAGCCTTGATGGGCACACCGGCATCCATCAGAGCCAGGGTAGAGCCGCAGATGGCGCCCTGGGAGGTGGAACCGTTGGAGGTCAGTACGTCAGAGCCCAGACGGATGGTATAGGGGAACTCCTCGACGGAGGGAATGACAGGC
>JAZNVY010000031.1:0-1908 GCA_045593105.1 Eubacteriales bacterium | reverse complement strand
ATATTCTGACTCCGTATGACGTGGAGTTTGACGCCATTGTCTGCTCCCATGCCCATTACGATCATTTTGATGTGGATGGCATCCCTCAGGCGCTGGCCGGTGGCAAGACCCGTTTGATCGGGGCTGAGGATTGTCGCGCCGAATGTGAGCGCCTCCATATTCAGGATAATTTGACCTTTTTGCGGGTGGGCGACCATGCCGAGATCGATGATATTACCGTTACGGCGCTCCCCTGCGATCACGGCGAATTGGCTCCCGATGCCTTGGGGTTGTTGTTTGAGGTCTCGGGTAAGAAGATCTATATGATGGGAGATACCTCCTATCGCCCCGATTATTTGACCAATGAGCGTCTTCATGATCTGGATCTGTTGATCTTGCCGATCAACGGTGCCTTCGGCAACCTGAACGAAAGGGAAGGGGCGCAGGTTTGCGCTACCCTGAAGCCGAAGCTGGCTGTCCCCTGTCACTTTGGCAACTTCGCCGAGCACGGCGGCAATCCGGGCGTCTTTGCCGACATCATGCAAAACGAGGTGCCCGACGTTGCCTACCGCCTGATGCGGGTGGGCGAAGGCATTCTTTTGGATTGACTGCATAACGAAAGGAACGATATCATGAAAGCATTGACGATGTTAAAGCCCTATTGCGCCGAGTACGTTTCGACACCCAAGCCCGAGGCTAAGGGGCGCTTGTTAACCATAAAGGTGGAACGTGCCGGCATTTGTGCTACCGATTTTTCGATCTTTACCGGTGAATCCAGCTTTGTGCGCGACGGACAGATCGTATATCCCGTGCGGTTTGGCCATGAGTGGGCCGGTGTTGTAACCGAGGTGGGCGAGGACGTTGAGGGCTTCAAGCCCGGCGATCGGGTGTATACCGACAACGGTGTTGCCTGCGGCGTCTGTCCCGAATGCCAAAAGGGACGCTTTGATAAATGCTCTTTTACAAAATCGGTGGGAACCGTTAACTGTTGGGACGGATGCTTTGCCGAGTATATGAGCATGCCGGTCTATCATACCTATCATCTTCCCGATTCGGTCTCCTTTGAGGAGGCTGCCCTGATCGAGCCCCTTTCCATTTCCTACGATGCCTTCCATGACTATACCGTGACTCCCGATGCGACGGTTGTGGTGATCGGTACAGGTGCTATCGGTATGGGTGCGGTTTGGCTTGCCAAATATTTTGGTGCGGGTAAGGTCATTTTGGTAGGACGAACCACGAGTAAATTGGAGGTAGCAAGACAGATTGGTGCCGATATCCTCATTAACAATACACAGATTGATGCTGTGGAAGAGGTGCGTCGCTTGACCGATGGCCTCGGCGCTGATCTTGTAATCGAGACCTCGGGATCGGAGGCTGCCTTGGCGCAGGCTGTGTATATGACGGCAACCGACGGACGGATTTCTTCCTTAAGTTTCTATGAAAAGAATCTGACGGATTTCCCCATGGATCAGGTGGTGCTGAACAAGATCCGATTGGTTGGCGGCGCAGGCCGTTTTGGCAATCCTCAGAAGGTTTGCGAGATTATGGAAAAGAATCCCATCAAGGTCACGCCGATCATCAGTCATCGGATTCCCTTTGACGGTATGAAGGATTTTCTTGAAAATATGAATCAATATCAAAAAACGAAGATTAAGGTCATGGTCGAATTCGATTGATGACAGAAAAGGAGCGCAACAAAATGGAAAAGCTAAAAGCAACGGTTGTCGACGTCAGCAAGGTAATGCCGCTATCCTTCGGTGAATCCTATGATTCCCGCATGATTCTGGATCATGTTATCACCGGACGCGATAACGTCATTCAGATCAATCACGGAACGGTGAAGCCGGGTTTTGCTCTCGATGGTGCTGCCCATGAGGAGGATGAGATTTACTACATCCTGTCCGGTCACGGAAAACTGCGATTGGATGA
>JAZNVY010000030.1:0-5242 GCA_045593105.1 Eubacteriales bacterium | reverse complement strand
GGAGGTCAAGCTTTGGCTCCCCATCTGTATGGTCTTTTTAGGCTCCCTTTTGACCGCCATCGGTGTCTACGATAAATTGGCGAAGTTCGCCGGCGGCGGCACCATTATCCCCATCACCGGCTTTTCCAACTCCATCACCAGCGCCGCCATGGAATTCAAGCAAGAGGGCTGGATCTTGGGACTCGGCGCAAAGATCTTCACGATTGCCGGCCCCGTCATCTCCTACGGCATCTTGGCAAGTGTGATTTACGGAGTTATTTATTGGATAATGACAATATTTTAAAGGGCGGTTATGAACCGCCCTTTCAGACTGTCAAAAAAGTCCCCGACCGCAGAAAACAAAAAGACTCAAAAGGTTCGAGGTAATTTTGCAATATAATGACGAGAAGGAGTTTTCACTCTTTCTCATCGTTCCTTTATAAGGAAAAAATCCGCATAATGATGCGGATTTTGATTAAAATTTTCTGCTATCCGCCAAATCGCTCTCTACCGTACCCATGTACGCTGACGAGACCGATTTGACGAATTCGGAAACATTTTTGAGAGTCTGCCCAGCGTGTCAAAGATAAAAAATAGAGTTCTTTGACACGCTGAAAGGGCGGTTATGAACCGCCCTCTGCTTTTTATAACTGATATTTCCCGGTTTCCAAATCAGAGACGACCCTTGCAATTGCGTGATCTTCGTTGCTTACCGTTATAAAGTCCGCCGCACGCAAAGCCTCGTCGCAGGCGTTGGAAACTGCGATTCCTATCCCGGCCGTTCGGAACATAGAAATGTCGTTATTGTAATCCCCGATTGCAATGGACTTCTTAACGTCAACGTTCAGGTGATCGCAAAGCTTGATAATAGACGTTCCCTTGCTGATCCCTTTCGGCAAGATCTCATATAACGTTTTTTCAGAACGGATAAAATCGAAATCATCAGCCAAAGGATGACCCTTTAAAGCCTTCTCTATATTCCGGATCTCGTCCTCGCTTTGGCTCCCGAAAACGATCTTGGCGATGGGTTCACGTACGTTATCATAATCGCAAACGATATTTTCAAGACCTGTTATTTTCCTGAAATTCGCCATTATTTGGTTTTCTTTGCAAAAATACGTTTTGTAGAATGTATTGACTTGAATTCCCACGTCGGAGAAGCCTTCGTCAACGTGTCGGATCAGTGCAGTCACGTTATCCGGCATCGTTGCCGTCCATACGTAATCCCCTTTAACGGCATCGTAAAGACCGGCACCGTTCACGCACCCAAAGGGAGCATTTGGTTTGATCGTCTCTAAAACGTAGGAAACGAAAAAGGGCATTCTCCCGGTGACAAAGGTGAAATATCCGCCTTCTTGTTTAAAATATTCTATAGCCTCTCTGTTCTCGCGAGATATGGTTTTGTCCTTTCTCAGCAAAGTCCCGTCAAGATCTGTACAGATCAGCACACCTTCAAACTTGCCCATGATAATATCCCCTTTTCCATGCATTCATTATACCTCTTTGATCAAAAAACAGGTTTGATTTTTCATGGTAAACGTCAAATCATCGGTCGTTGCTACCAAATCGTTTGTATGTTCTTGATCAAGTAAATAGATCTCGTAGTTGCCCGATTTTCCGAAATCGAGTTTAACCGTTTTATCGGTTGTCGCATTGAGTATTTTAAATCTTCCGCCTCTTTTTGAAAGATCAAATTTTATTGTTTCCATAAAAGCACCCCAAAATAAATGAGTTTATTTGCTCAGATTGAATTATAGCAAGCAAAAAAGTTGTTGTCAATTCGAAGCCATGTTTGAGAGTCTCCCCCGCGTGTCTAAGACAAAAAACAAGGTTCTTTGACACTCTGCATGGATTTCGTTGTAAATCTCTTTTTACGAATGCCGTCTTCGATACTCCTTCGGCGTGACGCCGCTGTATTCCTTGAATTTTTGGCTGTAATAGCTCAAACCGTTGAACCCGACCTCATAAGCGATCTGCGAGATCGGCGCATCGGTGCACCGCAATAATTGCTTTGATTTTTCCACCCGGAACTTACATAAATAATTCTGAAAATTCTCCCCAAAGCATTTTTTAAAAAGACGGCAAAAATAACTGTGATCCAGGTTCATCTGCTTCGCCGCATCCCGGGAAGAGATAGGATCGGCAAGATGCTCGGAAATATAATGGAAGATCCGGGAATACACCGAACCGTGAGCGGCATCCCGCGGTTTCCCGATATACCCCTCTTCCTTTAACGCCCCGAAAAGCAAGGAAAGGTTTCCCACCACCTTGAATTCCCAGCCCTCCTTTTGCTCCGCGTGGGCAAGATAGGCGTTTTGGATGAATGTAGCGCAACGGGAATTGTTTTGAATATAGCAATTAAGCGGAATTTTTCCACTTTCCAGTTCCTCTTTCAAGGCTTTATCAAACAAGAGATCCGCATCAAAGCAAAGGCAATAATGATGAATATCCCGATCCGCAAATAAGGTGTATCGGTGCAAGGTATAGGGCGCAACCATTGCAATATCCCCTTGCTTCAATTGGTAGATCTTCCCGTCCACCTCCGCCTCCGCCGCACCGGACAGTACCAAAAAGATCTCAATTTCTTTATGCAGATGCAAGAGGGTCTTCGTATCCACGGCACGCGTATTTTTTAGGCGGTTACGTGAATGGGTGGCAAAGGGAATGGTGGTATAGCGCGTCTTAAAATCGTCCACAAACATCAAAAGCACCCCCAAAAGTCAATACAGTTATATTTTTAGCAAATATTCAGATAGTTTCCCTCATTTTTATTCGATATAATTATAATATGATTATTTCAGTAAAGCAAGAGGGAGTTTGTCATGGATAAAAGAAACTGGAAAATTATTTACACCAAATACGAAGGCATGGAGCAAAAAGCAGTCGAGCTGCTCTATGGAGAAATGGGTGCCTTGATCCTGCGCGATCCGGGGCTTTATACCATCCATACCCTTTTGTGCGAGCAGGCAGATGCCGCGCAATTGGATCGCAACGCAGTCGTCATCGGACTTTTTGAGGAAAACGCCGTCATCCGCCAATACGTCAAGAAGGAAGAGATCCCCGAGGACGGCTATTGCTTCAAGGTGACCGAGGGTCCCGAGGGACACCGCCTGGTGCTGATCACCGCCCATACCCCTCAAGCGCTTTTCTACGGTGCCGTTGATTTCGTGGACGATTATTTCACCGTTGCCACCCCCATCCACGGCTCGGTCAAGCTGGTGCATGAGCTCTTCCAGCATCCTCTGCCGGATTATACCTATTCCTCTGCCCCGGCGTTCAAGACGAGAAGCGTTTTCACCTGGGGTCATCCCATCAACGATTATCGCAATTACATCGATAATATGGCGCGTCTCAAATTAAACCAGCTGATCATCTGGAACGACTATCTCCCGCTCAACGCCAAGGACGTCGTGGACTACGCCCATTCCTACGGCATTGAGCTCATCTGGGGCTACGCCTGGGGCTGGACGCGCGCCTGCAATCGCGATAGCGTCCGCAATTTGGAGCAGGTCGCCAAAGACATTCTGGAGAAATACGAAACGGTCTACCGCAATTCCGGCGCCGACGGTATTTATTTCCAATCCTTCACCGAAACCGGCGACGATACCTTTGAGGGCGAACTGATCGCAAAGATCGTCACCAGATTTGTAAACTCCGTTGCCGAAAAGATCTTGGCGCAGGATCCCGATCTGAAGTTGCTCTTCGGTCTGCACGCTACCTCCGTCAAGGATCATCTGGAATTTATCGCCGAGGTGGACGAGCGGATCGAGATCATGTGGGAAGACTGCGGAAGCTTCCCCTTCGGCTATCACCCCTACCTCCGGGAAAAGGATGATTTTGAGGCCACCTCCGCTTTCACCGATAAACTGCTGACCCTCCGGGAAAAAGGAAACACCTCTATGCTCTTTAAGGGCTGTATGACCCTGGATTGGCACGGCGACCGCTTTGCCCACCAGGTCGGCCCCTACGTAATGGGTCTTTCCACTCCCCGGCTCATCAAGCAGGATCTGGAGCTTTTGCGCCCCATCTGGCGGCAGTATCAGAGCGGCTGGCTGCAAAACGGACACCTTGCCCACCGGATCGCCCGTCAGATCCTTCAAAACAGCGATCGTCCGGTAGCTCTCGGTCTTGCCGGTCAGTTTGCCGGCGGCATCTTCCTGCCGGAGGCTCTCGGCGCCCAGATCTTCTGGGATGCTGATAAGCCCTACAGCGAGATCTTGAATAAGGTCACCCGCCGTAAAAATATCGATATCGTATAAAAAGGTGGCGTAAATGGGATATCTATTTTTAACCTTCGCATTGGCCGCCGGCATCACCAAAGCCTATTGCGGAAAGAAAACCAGCACCTATACAGCCGACCTCAAGGACGCCATGCTCGCCAATTCCATCCGGATGCTTTTTTGCATCTGCATCGGCTTTGCCCTCATCCTATTGCAGGGGGAGCTGGGTTTCATGAAACCCGGCTTAAGCCTTCTTTTGATCACCGCATTTTCGGGCATCTCCACCGCGGTTTTCGTGGTCACGTGGCTGCTATCGGTCAAAAAGGGCGCCTATATGATGGTCGAGGTTTTCGTGATGTTAGGCGTATTGCTCCCCATGTCCTTGGGCGGCATCCTATTTCATGAGTCGATCCGACTCACCGCCTGGATCGGCATGGCAGTCTTGACCGCCGCCACCCTGATCATGTATTCTTATAATAATACGCAAAAGCAAAAACTCACCAAGACCGCCTTGCTCCTGCTGTTGCTTTGCGGCATGGCAAGCGGATTGGCGGATTTTTCTCAAAAACTGTTCGTCCGCACCCTCCCGGAGATCCCTGCATCGGTATTTAACTTCTATACCTATGTATTTTCAGCGCTGGTGCTCGTCCCCTCATTTTTGCTGATCTGCAAGAAAAACGCACCCGGCACTTCGCTGAAAAACAATCCGATCTTCTCCAAGATCTTCGGCTATATCCTGGTGATGTCCGTCTGCTTGTTTTTGAATTCTTATTTCAAGACCAAAGCCGCCGTTCACCTCGATTCCGCTCAGCTCTATCCGTTAAATCAAGGCTGTGCTTTGATCCTCTCCACCTTCATGTCGGCACTCCTGTTCAAAGAAAAGATCACCCTTCGCTGTGCCATCGGCTTACTGTTAGCCTTCGCCGGTCTGATCTTGATCAACGTATTATAAAAAACCCGGCTCGCAATCGCGAGCCGGTTATTTTTTATTCCTCCGCCGGGAGGTAAAAGACTGTATTAATAGGTCGAACCATGCCGACGAT